>CAITNA010000131.1 GCA_903893675.1 uncultured Micrococcales bacterium | reverse complement strand
TAACAACGAGCCTACTTGTAATCTTGAACCCGTGACTGAAACCAACAACGCTCAAACGCAGGCCTGGGGCCACGGCCTCGCAACTGTCGCCAACGACGGAACCGTTCTCGACGTCTGGTTTCCGAAGCCCGAGCTAGGCCCTGCCCCGAAGTCTGACGCGATGTTCGTTGTGCCTAAAGAGCTCGATGCCCTAATCGGCGAAGACCCTCGTCGCCGCGTTCGCACCCAGTGGCTGCGCGTCGAGAGCGACCTCACCCAGCCGGTCTCATCGACCGCCGACGGCTACCTTCGCCTTCACCTGTTGAGCCACCGCCTGGTGCTTCCGAATTCGATGAACTTGGATGGGCTCATCCCAGCCTTGCCAATCGTGGCATTCACCAATGTCGGCCCAATGGCCGTGGCCGACGCCGAGACCCTGCGCGGTTCTCTGCAGCGCGCTGGCATTCAGATTTATGCCATCGACAAATTCCCACGGATGACCGACTACGTGTTGCCGCCAAAGGTGCGCATCGCCGACGCCTCGCGCGTTCGCCTCGGCGCATACCTCTCGCCTGGCACGACGATCATGCACGAGGGTTTTGTGAACTTCAACGCTGGCACGCTTGGCGTCTCGATGGTCGAGGGTCGCATCTCGCAGGGAGTGGTTGTCGGTGACGGCAGCGACATCGGCGGCGGCGCCTCGATTATGGGCACGCTCTCGGGAGGTGGCAAGCAGCGCGTCACCATTGGTGCGCGTGCCCTGCTCGGCGCCAACTCTGGCGTAGGAATCTCGATCGGCGACGACTCTGTCGTTGAGGCCGGTCTCTATGTGACTGCGGGTACCAAGGTGACCATCATCGATGGCGAAGGTGAACGCACCGCAAAAGCCGGCGACTTGTCTGGCATTCCAAGTTTGTTGTTCCGTCGCAACTCGGTGAACGGTCGCGTCGAGGTTCTGCCTCGAACCGGCGAGGGCATCAAGCTAAACGCGCAGCTGCACGCCTAGTTGTTCGCGTTTAGTCGCGAACGCTGTCCCAGCCACCCTCGGCAACTGGTGCGAGGTCTAGCAATACGTCGTGGTTTGTGCGGCTGATTACTTCGCCAATGACTTTGAATTCGCGAGGGATGGTTGCGCCGGCCGGGAAAGTCGCAAACAGCGAGTGATCCTCGCCGCCATCGAGAACCCAGTCGAAAGCATTGGAGCTGATTGCGCGAGCGGCCTCTTCGAGCATTGCCTCAAAACCCTGCAGGTCGCGTCGGTTGAGCGAGATGGTCACACCCGAGGCCTTGGCGACGCGGGCTGCATCACGCGAAAGCCCATCGCTTAGGTCGAGCATCGCGGTGGCGCCGGCGACTGCGGCCGTCACACCCGAAGCAATCGGTGGTTGCGGTCTGCGCTGAAAATCAACGAGCTCGTCGTAAGAACTAATGGCATCGCGATTGCCCGATTGCAGCAAAGCTAAACCGGCCGCAGCCTTGCCTAGAGTGCCGGCCACCGCGACCACGTCGCCGACCTGAGCGCCAGAGCGAAGAACCGGCGAACGACTCTCGAGGTCGCCGTGAGCGGTGACTGAAACCACGGTGGTTGGGCCTGTGGCGAGGTCTCCCCCGACGACAGCAGCCAACGGAGCCAACTGCTCGCAGCCAGCCCGCAACCCGTCGGCGAATGCCTCTAGCCAAGCAATGTCGGTGTCTGGTCGACAGATCAGCGCGACCACCAAAGAAGTTGGCACGGCACCCATCGCGGCCACATCGGCAACGTTCGAAGCTATTGCCTTGAAACCTAGGTCGAACCCGGTCGACCAATCCAAGCGAAAATCGTGGCCCTCGACCAGGGTGTCGGTCGTGACTGTGAAGCGGCCATCCGGTGAAG
>CAITNA010000130.1 GCA_903893675.1 uncultured Micrococcales bacterium | reverse complement strand
TAGCAAAAACCAATAGCGCTGAAAAATGGTCATCTGCCCAGTCTGCCACTGCCATAGAGTTGCGATATGAGTGAAGTAGCAATTGAGTTCCTAGGCGCCGCGGGCACAGTCACCGGCAGTCGTTTTCTGTTGAGTTGTGAAGACACTCGAGTGCTGATCGACTGCGGAATGTTCCAGGGGCTCAAAGAGCTGCGCCTCAAGAACTGGAACCCGCTTGGCATCGACCCGGCCGAAATCAGCGCCGTGGCCATCACCCACGCGCACCTCGACCATTGCGGCTACCTGCCAAAACTGGTCAAGGATGGCTTCAAGGGCAAGATTTTCGCAACCCACTACACGACCAAGCTGGCCGAGGTGATCCTGCACGATTCGGCTCGAATCCAAACCGAGGACGCCGCATACGCAGCTAAGAAGGGCTTCAGCAAGCACAACCCGCCGAAGGCGCTCTATGAAGAGGCCGACGTCGAGGTCACGGCCCAACGCTTTGTCGAGGCGCCCTTCCACGAGCGCACACAGATCGCGCGCGAGACCTTCGTCACCTTCCACCCGAGTGGCCACATCTTGGGCGCCGCATTCCTCGAGGTCGAGTTCTTCGGCAAGCGCATTCTGTTCAGTGGCGACATGGGTCGCCACGGCCACCCGCTGCTGGTCGAGCCAGACAACATTCCTGCCGGTCACTTCGACGCGCTGGTCACCGAGTCGACCTACGGCGACCGCGAACACGAGCCAGTCACCACCCAGTTCGAGGATGCAATCAACCGCACCGTCGAACGCGGCGGCTCTGTGCTCATCCCAGCTTTTGCAGTTGACCGCACCGAGGTTATTCTGGTTCGCCTTCGCGAGCTCGCTGAGCAGCACAAAATTCCTTCAGTGCCGATTTATGCAGATTCGCCGATGGCACTCAAGGCGCTCGATTTCTATCGCGAGGCAATCGACAACGCTTCGCCAGAAATTCGCTTGGATGTCGCATCCGAGTGGAAGGGTCGCGACCCATTCGACGCCGGCTCGCTTCACGAACTTCACACCGTTGACGAATCTAAGACGGTGAATAACCCGACGCAGCCATGCATCATCATTTCGGCAAGCGGCATGGGAACCGGCGGGCGAGTAGTTCACCACCTGCGCGACATGTTGCCGAACCCGAAGCACACCGTGATATTGGTTGGCTATCAGGCGCTCGGCACACGTGGCCGCAATCTTGCCGATGGCGCCGAAGAAGTGAAGATGCACGGCGAGATGGTGCCGGTGAAGGCGAGCATCGAGCAGGTGCAAACGTTCTCGGTGCACGCCGATGGCAACGAACTGATCGAGTGGATCAACACCGCGAGCGAAAAGCCAAAGCGCGTCTTCGTGGTTCACGGTGAGGCCGGTGTTGCCGAGACCTTCGCCGATCGCGTGAAGCAAGAGCTCGGCATCGAAACCCTTGCGCCAAAGCTCGCTCAACGCGTAGTTCTCTAGCATTCACAGCCGCAGCCTTCGGGCTAGTCGGCAGTGGGTCGGTTAACTTAGAGGCATGAAATCCCTGCGTATTCTGCTTGCTGTGGCCGTGCTCGGCCTTGGCATTCAGCCTGCCCAGGCGGCCGACACCCCAAGCCCCAGCCCAGACCCGACGCCGACGGTTAGCGCCTCGGGCAGCCCGACTCCCAGCCCGACGCCGACGGTTCCACCGGTTCCGAACCAGCCGCACACCTGCAGCATCAGGGCTGCGATGAACTCGAAAGACCTTGCCTATTTCTATGGCTACGTGATGAATGCAACCACGGGTCAGGTCTACGGCGATGTTCGCGGCGACCAGCAGACTCCGAGCGCGTCGGTAATGAAGACCATGACTGCGGCAGCGGCCATCCAAGTTTTGTCGCCGAGCTATCAGGCCACCACTCGCGTTTACGCGGTGCCGAGTGAGCCAGGCACTGTCGTGATTCGCGGCGGCGGCGATCACACGCTTTCGCGACTCGACCCGCCGTCATACACGACTTACAAATACCCACCGAAGATTTCAAAACTCGCGGCACAGGTCTTGGCGAACTGGCCGGTCGGTCAGCCAATTACAAAAATCATCTTGGATGGCAGCTACTTCGATCAGCCGGCATGGAACAAGGCGTGGACCACTTGGTATCGCACCAGTGGCAACATCTCGCTCATCACCGGTTTGATGGTCGACAGTGATCGCGCGAACCCAGACCTAACCGACGTGCACTATGACGGCACGCGCAGCACCGACCCTGTGATGCGAGCCGGCACCTATTTCAAAAAGGCACTCGGTGCGGCAGCGTCTGCAGCAACTCTCGTCGAGGCAGCGACCCCAGGTGATGCCGTCGAAATCGGAAATGTGAAGTCGCAGCCGATGAGTGTTTGGCTCGATCACGCGCTGAAGTATTCAGACAACACCGAGACCGAAGTCATTGCCAAGCACGCAGAACGCATGAGCGGAATGGTCACCGACTTCAAAGGTGTGCAGCCGATGGTTCAGCGCGCACTTCGCGCACTCGGCATTAGTCCGAAGGGTCTCGTCATGAACGATGCCAGCGGACTTGCCCAGAGCGATCGAGTCACCGCCAAGCTGGTTGCCACCGTGATGGCCGAGGCAAGCCACCCGAGCTCGCCGATTTCGTCGCTGATTGGCTACCTGCCAGTCTCGGGTGTTTCGGGAACCCTGTCTGGGCGATACAACGGCTACTCGGCACTCGCCCGCGGGGCTGTGCACGCTAAGAGTGGCTACATCCCAGGCGTTTTCAGCCTTGCCGGCCTGGTCTATGCCAAAGACGGCACGGTAATCGCATTTGCCGGATTCGCCCGCCAGTTCGGGGGCAAGAAGCTCTGGGCGGCTGCAAAACCAGCCTTGGATGCACTCACCACACGCCTGTTTCTCTGCGGGGCCGGCTCCTACTACTAGGCCTGTGTAAGACTGGGCTCATGTCAGCAATGAGGCTCGAACATGACCTGCTCGGAAACTTTGAAGTACCCAGTGACGCTTACTGGGGAGTGCACACCGGCAGGGCAGTGCAAAACTTCCCCATCACAGGGGTGCCGATCGGGCACTACCGATCACTAATCCAGGCTCTCGCTCTGGTGAAGTCGGCCGCAGCCGACGCAAACTTCTCGGTCGGTGAACTCGACAAAGATGTGCACGACGCAATCGTGCAGGCGTGTGCTGAAGTCGCCGAAGGCAAATTCGATTCGCAATTCGTGGTCGATGCAATTCAAGGTGGCGCTGGCACCAGCACCAACATGAATGCCAACGAGGTCATCGCAAACCGCGCGCTCGAAATTGCGGGCCACGCCAAGGGTGACTACGACCACATTCATCCGTTGAATCACGTCAACATGTCGCAGTCGACGAACGATGTTTATCCGACAGCGATCAAGGTTGCGCTCATCCTAGAATTGCGCGAACTGGTCAAGGCAATGGATCACCTTCGCAACTCGTTCGCCTCGAAGGCAACCGAGTTTCGCGATGTAATCAAGATGGGTCGCACCCAGCTGCAAGACGCGGTGCCGATGACCCTCGGCCAGGAGTTCGCAACGTTCGCTCGCATGGTGATGGAAGACGAGCAGCGACTTCGCGAGCTCGTTCCGCTGCTATGCGAAATCAACCTCGGTGGCACCGCAATCGGCACGCAGCTGAACGCACCGATTGGTTACGTTGCTGCTGTGACCAAGCGCCTCGGCGAGCTCACCGGCATCGACTTCGTTTCTGCCGCAGACATGATTGAGGCGACTCAGGATGCTGGCGTATTCGTGATGGTCAGTGGCGTGCTCAAGCGCGTTGCGGTCAAGCTGTCGAAGACCTCGAATGACCTGCGCCTTCTGTCGAGCGGCCCTCGCGCTGGCTTCGGCGAAATCAACCTGCCAGCCATGCAGGCGGGCTCGTCGATCATGCCTGGCAAGGTGAACCCGGTTATTCCAGAGGTGGTCAACCAGGTGGCCTTCGCGGTCATTGGCTATGACATGACCGTCACCATGGCTGCCGAGGGCGGCCAGCTTCAGCTCAACGCTTTCGAGCCGATCATCACCCGTGCCCTGATGATGGGCATCACCCAGCTGCGCCAGGCCTGCTACACGCTTGCCGACCGCTGCGTCGATGGCATCACCGCCAACCGCGAGAAGCTTCGCGAGAGCGTCGAAAACTCAATTGGTTTGGTCACCGCACTTTCGCCGATGCTCGGCTATGAGAACGCAACCGAGGTCGCAAAGCGTGCCCTGCACGAGGACAAGACCGTACGTCAGGTTGTGCTCGAGCTTGGGTTGATGACCGCAGACGAGTTCAGTCAGGTGCTCGGCGACGTCGATCGTTTGGCCGGCCCGCTGCAAATGTAAAACGCCGGCCCGTTTTCACGAACCGGCTCTTACGCGATTTGCCTTAGCTGTTTTGCTTCGGCTCGTCGTCTGTCAAAATCTCAGGCTCTGATTCCTGCTTGCGCTCTTTAGCGCGCAAACGCAGCGCACCAAAAACCGAACCTAGGATGATCAAACCGGCGCCGATGCCAAGACCGACCCAGGTCAGGGTCGAGTTCGAATCATCCGATTTCGCTGCATCGTCATACATGACTGGCCCTGGTGCAATCAGTGGCATAGGCGTTGCTCCGCCGACTGCGGTGCGAGCCATGTCACAGGCATTCACTGGGTCTTCGGCGACAAATTCGGTGGTGTTGGTCAAACTGAACTTGAAGCTGCCCGAGTTCGCGTGACCGTCGTTCGAAACCGAACGCCAGTCGACGGTGTAGTCGCCGGCCTTATCGAGCGATGCGAGCGCACTGATCTGAGGGCCATCGACAGAGAGGCAAGCCGTCGGTGCGGCAGTGCCATCCGGGCCGGTGATTGCAATTGCAATGCCTGCGTTGTCTGCGACCTGCATGACGTCTTCGTTGAAGGTAACGCTGACTGCGAAGGTGCCAGCCTCGACCGATGAGTTTGCCTCTGGGTAGCTGCCGGTTACTTCATCGTGAGCCGATGCCGGTGCTGCCTGGGCAGTGAGAGTGAAAACGAGGGTGAGTGCTGCAAAAAGCGAGCCAAGGAACTTCTTCATAGGTCTAAGTCTATTCAGCGACCCGCGAGCCTAAACTTGTCGAGGAACCGCGGAAGGGTAGTTGTGGCAAAGAAGTTCGCCTACATAAAAGAAGTATCGATCGGCATCGGCTCTGGCCTAGTCGCCTTGATTCTGCTCATCCTAGGTTTCAGCGTTAGCGGCGGCCCAATCAACCAGTCGTCGGCACCTATTGCCCAGCCAAGCACCTCGACCTCGGCAAGCGCATCGCCTTCGTCATCGCCAACCAGCTCGGTTGCCCGCACCTGCTCAATCAACGCTCAGGCCACCGACCCATTGCTTGGAACCTTCTCGGGCGTATTCATCAACGCAGGCACCAACGAGGTGCTTTTCAACCGAAACGCGGATGTTCCTGCCGCAACCGCATCGACCATGAAACTCTTGACCGCAGCCGCCGCGGTTCAGGTGCTCGGCCCGAACTACCGCGTCGAGACCAAGGTTTACCAAGACCCTGCCAACCCGGGAAGCATCTACCTCGTCGGAGCCGGTGACCCGACTCTTTCGCGAACCGTTCCTGGCAAGCAGTCGGTTTACCAGAACGCACCAAAACTTTCTGACCTCGCAGTTGGAGTCTACGCAAAGCTCGGCACCACTCCGATTACCAAGATCACTC
>CAITNA010000129.1 GCA_903893675.1 uncultured Micrococcales bacterium | reverse complement strand
GCTCGGCATCTGAGGATAGGTCGCCGTCGATGCGAGCAACCAGCGCTGCTGCTGACGGGTCGGTTGCGGTCTGCTGGCGAAGCAGCAGAACCGGCATGGTTGGCACGTGGGCGGCATTAACGTTCTCTTGCGAGAACAGTGGGCCCTACCGGGCTCGAACCGATGACATCCACGGTGTAAGCGTGGCGCTCTACCAACTGAGCTAAAGGCCCAACGAAGAGAGCCTAATACAGATTCGACCCTCGAAACAACTCAAAGCAGCCGAGTTTACCCTCTATTGCTCTAGAGGCTCTCGATTGCCTGCTTGTAGTCGGCGAAGTTGCGTGGCTGGCCAACCGGGGTGACGAACTTGGCGGCGATTTGGCCATCCTTGTTGATCACGAAGGTGGCGCGCTGGGCGATGCCTGCCTCGTCATTGAAAACGCCATAGGCCTGGGCGGTGCCACCGTGAGGCCAGAAGTCGGCCAGAACCGAGAACTTGTAACCCTCCTGCTCGGCGAAGCTCTTCTGCACGAACTTGCTGTCGACCGATAGGGCCAGCAATTCGACGCCCTCGGTCTCGAAAACGCCGAAGTTATCGCGCAGTTCGCAGAGCTCGCCGGTGCAGATGCCCGAGAAAGCCAATGGATAGAACACCAGGGCCACAGCCTTCTTGCCCCTGAAATCGCTCAGGCTGACGGTCTCGCCGAACTGGTTGGTGAGTGAGAAGTCTGGGGCGGTGTCGCCAACGATGAGGGTCATGAGTGCTCCTTTAGGGCCTTCGGTCTGAGGGCTATCTGTCTATCAAACCCCATCCCAGGATGAAAACTTCCCCGAAATCGCCAGTTAAACTGGTGCAGGCTCTTACCCGAGCCATTCTTCAGTCCCCCACGAAAGGGAATGTCCGGTGTCATTCAACAACCAAGATGCCTTCTCAGTGAACTCTCCTGACCTCGATCCAGAAGAGACCCGCGAGTGGCTTGAGTCACTTGACGCCGTAGCCCGCGTGCACGGTCGTGGTCGCGCTCGCGAGATCATGCTCAACCTGCTTCGTCGTTCGCACGAGCTTCAGCTCAACGTGCCGATGATTCCGACCACTGACTACATCAACACCATCGCGCCAGAAAACGAACCAGACTTCCCGGGTGACGAAAAGATTGAGCGCACTTATCGCGCTTGGATGCGTTGGAACGCAGCGATGTTGGTTCACCGCGCGCAGCGCCCAGGCATCGGTGTCGGCGGACACATCTCTACATTCGCTTCTTCTGCATCTCTATATGAAGTTGGTTTCAACCACTTCTTCAAAGGACAAGACCACCCATCAGGTGGCGACCAGATTTTCATCCAGGGTCACGCATCTCCTGGCCCATACGCACGTGCGTTTCTCGAGGGTCGCCTAACCGAGCAGCAGCTTGACGGCTTCCGTCAAGAGAAGTCGCACGCAGGTGGCGGCCTCAGCTCATATCCGCACCCACGCTTGATGCCTGACTTCTGGCAGTTCCCAACTGTGTCGATGGGTATCGGACCAATCAACGCGATCTACCAGGCACAGTTCAACCGCTACCTCGCAAACCGAGGATTCCGCGACACCAGCGAGCAGCACGTTTGGGCATTCCTCGGCGACGGTGAACTCGACGAGGTCGAGTCACGCGGTGCGCTTCAGCTCGCGGCAAACGACGGCCTCGACAACTTGACCTTCGTTGTCAACTGCAACCTGCAGCGCCTCGACGGACCAGTTCGCGGAAACGGAAAGATCATCCAGGAGCTCGAGAGCTTCTTCCGCGGTGCCGGTTGGAACGTCATCAAGGTTGTCTGGGGTCGCGAGTGGGACGACCTACTTGCCCGCGACACCGATGGTGCACTCGTCGACCTGATGAACAAGACTCCAGACGGCGACTACCAGACCTACAAGACCGAGAACGGTGCATTCGTGCGCGAGAACTTCTTCGCTCGCGACCCACGCACCCTCAAGCTCGTCGAGCACATGAGTGACGACGAGATTTGGGGTCTCAAGCGCGGTGGCCACGACTACCGCAAGGTTTACGCCGCATACAAGGCAGCGACCGAGCACAAGGGTCAGCCAACTGTCATCCTGGCGAAGACCATCAAGGGCTTCACCCTCGGCAAGTCATTCGAGGGTCGCAACGCGACTCACCAGATGAAGAAGATGACTCTCGACAACCTCAAGGGTTTCCGCGACGAACTCAAGTTGCCAATCTCGGATGCACAGCTCGAAGCTGATCCATACCAGCCGCCTTACTTCCACCCTGGCCAGGATGCACCTGAGATCCAGTACATGCACGAGCGCCGCCGCGCTCTCGGCGGTTACCTGCCAGAGCGTCGCAGCAAGTATGTCGACTTCAAGTTGCCAACCGAAGACGCATACAAGGTTGCACGCGCAGGCTCAGGAACCCAAGAGATTGCCACCACCATGGCGTTCGTTCGATTGATGAAAGACCTGCTGAAGAGCGAAGAGTTCGGTCACCGAATTGTGCCGATCATCCCTGACGAGGCTCGCACCTTCGGCATGGATGCATTCTTCCCAACCGCAAAGATTTACAACCCGAACGGTCAGCACTACATCTCTGTAGACCGCGACATCTTGCTTTCATACAAGGAAGGCCCGGGCGGTCAGATTCTGCACACCGGAATCAACGAAGCCGGATCGATGGCTGCGTTCACCGCTGCCGCAACTTCGTATGCAACACAGGGTCAGCCAATGATTCCGTTCTATGTGTTCTATTCGATGTTCGGATTCCAGCGCACCGGCGATGCTGTTTGGGCAGCAACGGACCAGCTTTCGCGCGGCTTCATGATTGGTGCGACTGCAGGCCGCACCACCCTGACCGGTGAAGGTCTGCAGCATGCTGACGGCCACTCGCCTATCCTCGCTTCGACCAACACCGGCGTGATTTCATACGACCCTGCATACGGTTACGAGATCGCGCACATCATCCGTGCGGGTATCGACCGCATGTATGGCGGAACCCACAAGGACCCGAACGTTGTCTTCTACCTCACCGTCTACAACGAGCCAATCGTTCAGCCGGCAGAGCCAGAGGGTGTCGACATTGACGGCATCGTGCGCGGCATGCACCAGGTCAGCGCCAACCACTCGGATGGTCACAAGGCGCAGATCCTCGCATCGGGCGTCGCGCTGCCATGGGCACACGAGGCTCAGCAATTGCTGCAGAACGACTGGGGCGTATCGGCCGACATCTGGTCGGTGACCTCGTGGACCGAGCTTCGTCGCAACGGTTTGAAGCGTGACGAGTTCGCGTTCTTGAACCCGAACGAGCAACTGCCTGATGCATACGTGACTCACCGTCTTGCAAACACCGATGGCCCGATTCTCGGAGTCAGCGACTACATGCACGCAGTGCCAGACCAGATTCGCAAGTGGGTTCCACGTTCATACGCGACCCTGGGTGCAGATGGCTTTGGCTTCTCAGACACTCGTGCTGCAGCTCGTCGATTCTTCAAGATCGATGGTCCGTCGATCGTGGTTCGCGTTCTCGAGCAACTCGTTGCAGAGGGCAAGATCGATGGTTCGATTCCGCAGCAGGCAATCGATCGCTACCAGTTGCACGACGTCAATGCTGGAACCTCTGGTTCGGCTGGCGGCGAGGCATAAGCGTGCTGGTAATCGTTTGCCCTGGTCAAGGCGCACAAACCCCTGGGTTCTTTGCTCCTTGGCTTGAGCTGCCACAGTTTCGCTCACAAATCGAGTTGATGCAGAACGCATCTGGCATCGACCTGATCAAGCACGGAACCGAAAGTGATGCAGACACAATTCGCGACACTGCGATGGCGCAGCCGCTGATCGTTTCGGCAAGCATCGCGAGTGCCGCCGCACTTCTTGGCGGTCGCACCGCTGCCACCGCTGGAATCGCCGGTGTCGCCGGCCACTCGGTTGGCGAGATCGCAGCTGCAAGCATCGCTGGTGTCTTCGACCCAACCACCGCTATCAAGTTCGTGCAGAAGCGCGGCAACGAGATGGCTCTAGCGGCTGCAATCGAGCCGACCTCAATGGCTGCAATCGTTGGTGGCGAGCAGGAGACCATCGAGGCTGCCCTGCGCGAACTCGATCTTGAGCCTGCCAACTACAACGGCGGTGGCCAGATCGTCGCAGCCGGAAGCGCAGCCGCCATCGAGGCTCTCAAGGCCAATGCTCCGGCCGGTTCTCGAGTTATTCCGCTTCAGGTCGCAGGTGCATTCCACACTCGCTTCATGAAGCCTGCAGTCGCATCTCTCGGCGCATACGCAGAGACCATCGAGGTCAGTGACCCAGCCACCACACTGTGGACCAACGCTGGTGGTCGAGTAATTTCATCCGGTCAGGAATATTTGAATCTTTTGGTGAACCAGGTTTCGTCGCCGGTTCGCTGGGATCTCTGCATGGCCGCGATGCTCGAAGCGGGCGTCACCGCAATGATTGAGGTCTCACCTGCAGGCACCCTCGTCGGTCTTGCCAAGCGTTCAATGCCAGGCATCGAGACTCTAGCGCTGAAGACCCCAGAAAACTTGGATGCAGCGCAGCAACTGATTGCGAATCACGCCGGCTAATCGCCGATGAGTTTGACCCAACCGAGCGGAGACAGATGAGCCAGCCAACCCTGAAGCAGTACCAACCAACCAGCTATTCGCGCATCTATGCGCTCGGTGCTGCTCGCGGAGACCTGGTCGTCACAAACGATGACATCGCTGGCCCAATCGACTCAAGCGACGAATGGATTCAACGTCGCACCGGCATCATCAGCCGTCGCCGGGCTTCGGCAAACGTCTCACTGCTCGACATGGCTGTCGAGGCATCGAACATTGCGATCAAGCGCGCTGGCATCTCGCCTAGCGAAATCGGCGCGGTTATCTTCAGCACCATCACTCACCCACACCAGACTCCTTCTGCAGCCGCTCTGCTTGCAGACCGCGTTGGTGCAAACCCTGCTCCTGCATTCGACATCTCGGCTGCCTGCGCCGGTTATTGCTACGGCATCGCCCAGGCAGACGCACTGGTGCGCTCAGGTGTTGCCAAGTATGTTCTGGTCGTCGGTGGCGAAAAGCTAAGCGACTTCATCGACCCAACCGATCGAACCATTTCGTTCCTGCTCGGCGATGGCGCCGGCGCCGCAATCGTTGGCCCAAGCGACACCCCTGGCATCTCGCCTACCGTTTGGGGCTCAGACGGCTCGCACTGGGATGCAGTCGGCATGACCGCTTCACTGATCGAGCTTCGCGACGGCACTTCGGCCTGGCCGACTCTTCGCCAGGATGGCGCAACCGTCTTCAAGTGGGCCGTCTGGGAGATGGTCAAGGTTGCTCGTCAGGCCCTAGAGGTCGCTGGCGTAAAGCCAGAGGAACTCGCAGCCATCGTTACCCACCAGGCCAACATCCGCATCATCGACGAACTTGCAAAGCAGCTCGAGGTGCCAGAGAACGTGGTTGTCGCCCGCGACATCATCTACACAGGCAACACCTCGGCCGCCAGCGTGCCGCTTGCCATGGATGCCTTGCTCGAGTCGGGAGCCGTGAAATCGGGCGGCTTGGCCCTCGAAATCGGCTTTGGCGCAGGTCTTGCCTTCGCCGCCCAAGTAGTGGTCTTGCCCTAAAATTGACCAAGTTCCAATAATCCACAACTAGGAGTAACTAATGGCTCACTCGCAGGCAGACGTCCTTGCAGGACTCGCAGAGATCGTAAACGAAGAGACCGGCATCGACACCAGCTCGGTTCAGATGGACAAGTCGTTCGTTGACGACCTGGACATCGACTCAATCTCGATGCTGACCATCGTTGTAAACGCTGAGGGCAAGTTCGGCGTGACCATCCCAGAAGACGAAGTTGCAAACCTCAAGACTGTTGGCGACGCAGTTAACTTCATCGTCAGCGCTTCGTAAGGTCTTCTCACTTTGACTCGCAAGATTGTTGTCACTGGGCTGGGTGCTACAACCCCGCTCGGTGGCGACGTGCAATCAACCTGGCAGGCACTGCTTGCCGGCAAATCTGGCATCAGCACCCTAGAACAGGATTGGGTCGCTAAGTACGAGATCCCAGTCACCTTCGCCGGCCAAGCCGTTGTGAAGGCAAAGGATGTGCTGTCGGTTCCTGAGACCAAGCGTCTCGACCCGTCGAGCCAGTTTGCATTGATTGCAGCACGCGAGGCATGGGCTGACGCCGGCAAGCCGGAGGTCGCCCCAGAGCGTTTGGCAGTTGAGTTCGCCACCGGCATCGGTGGAGTCTGGACCCTGCTCGACGCATTCGACACTCTCAAAGAGCACGGCCCACGTCGCGTTCTGCCGATGACTGTTCCTATGCTGATGCCTAACGGCCCAGCTGCGGCAATCGGCATGGACATCGCGGCCCGCGGCGGCGTTCGCACCTCAGTTTCAGCCTGTGCATCAAGCACAGAGGCCATCGCCAACGCGATCACTCGTCTCGAGTCAGGCGAAATCGACATCGTTGTCGCTGGTGGCTGTGAGGCAGCCATTCACCCGCTTCCGATCGCCGCTTTCGCATCGATGCACGCACTTTCACGCAACAACGAGAACCCAACCAAGGCATCACGCCCATACGACACTGCCCGCGATGGCTTTGTCATGGGTGAAGGTGCTGGCGCAATGGTTATCGAAACCGAAGAGCACGCAAAGGCTCGCGGCGCAAAAATTTATGCATACCTGGTCGGTGGCTCGGTCACCTCAGATGCACACCACATCACCGCTCCAGACCCTGAGGGCACCGGTGCAGCCCGTGCAATGCTCGCGGCTCTGAAGCAGGCAAACGCATCCATCGAGGATGTCGTGCACATCAACGCACACGCAACCTCAACCCCGGTGGGCGACATCGCCGAATACACCGCACTGCGGCGTGTTTTCGGTGACCAGCTCGACAAGATTTGCATCTCGGCAACCAAGGCTTCGACCGGTCACCTGCTCGGCGGTGCTGGGGCGATCGAAGCGATCTTCACCGTTCTTGCACTGCACGAGCGTGTTGCCCCACCGACGATCAACCTCGACAACCAAGACCCAGCCATTGACTTGGATGTAGTGACCAGCCCACGTGCACTGCCAGCTGGCGACATCCTGGCTATTTCAAACTCATTTGGCTTCGGCGGTCACAACGCCGTGGTTGCATTCCGCAGCGCAAACTAGCCAATCGAACGCAGCCGCACCGGTTCATCCCAGCTGTCGGCCCGGTATGGCTCAAGTTCAAGATCCCACGGCTCGCCCATTGCGTTTCTGATTAGACGCTGAAGTTCAATGCCGTTGCTGCCGCCCTGGGTCAATATCATGGCAAGTTCTAGCTCGTTGACCAGCACGTTGCCGAAGCGGTCTGATTGAGCCCCAAACAGCCCCAGAGCGGGCGTAAATGCCCAGCGGTAGCCTTCGACCTGGTCGCTCGACTGCTGGGTTACCTCGAAGCGGATATTCGCCCATCCTCGCAAATCGCTCGCCAGAGCGGCCCCGAGCTCACGGTCGGCCTGCCACTCGGATTCGGCCCGAAACTCGCCCTGTGAGCCTTTTCGGGGCTTCCAGTCGAGACTTACGGGGTAGCCGACGGTGCGGCCGATGGTCCACTCAACGTGGGCCAATAGAGCCCTTGGGGCCGAGTGGATGATCACCGAGCCCTGGGCAGAAATACCGTTCATTTCGCCGCCTTCGCCTAGGTACGTCTTCCCCAACGACCTGTACAAGCGGCAGGCAATCAGGTTACGCCTGGGCGCTGGCGTTGTCAAAGAAAAAGCAGAGGGTGCCAGTTGCCTGACACCCTCTGCTCAGCAAACGGTTTTAGTTGTGAACCACCAAGGTCGCACCTGCAGGCACGCTCACGGTGCTGCCGGTCACGCTCGAGATGGTTGCGACGCCGGCCTTGCCAGTGGTTACAACTATCTGCCAGGTTGCACTCGAAGGCAGGGTCAGCGTGTAGGCGCTGGCGTTCGGGTTGTGCGCAACCACGATGGTGTTCCAGCTGTCGCCCACTGCCGCTCCGTTGAGCGAGTAAGCCACGACCGGCTCGGCTGTCTGCAGGAAGGTCAGGTTCGCCTTTACCTGCTCTGCGGTGGTCATGCGGAATGCCTTGTGTCCAAGACGAAGTGCAATCAAGCCCTTGTAGTAGTTGACCACTGCGATGTTGGTAGCACGCTGGTTCCACTGCAACTTGTTGACGCCGTCGCCCGAGTTGTACGAGTTGCCGTCACCGCTCTTGGTGCGCAGGAACTCTTGGCCGGCCTGCTGGAACGGCACGCCCTGCGAGAGGAACGCAATCGAGGCGGCAAGTTCATCCATGGCGGTGATTTTCGCCTTGGATGCACCACGAACGCTGGCAACCAACTTGTCGTACAAGGTCAGGTTGTCGTGAGCCTCAACGTAGTTGACTGCCTGCCCTGGGGCGATTGAAGTCCAGGCTCCGTTGATTGCGCGGCTGTAGGTGATCTGACCAACAATGCCGGCACGGATGCCGTCGATGTTGCTCGAGTTGCCCTGAACATAACCCTTGTTGGCCGAGTCAAAGACCGAGCCCTTTACGGCGTCGCGAATTTGGTCGTTGAACATTCCGATGCCAGGCATGTCGGCAGCGTTAATCTGCGCGCCCTTCTGAGCATCTGGCAGAACGTCGCCCATGTTCCAACCCTCACCAATCATCACGATGGTCGGGTCGATCTTGTTCAGTTCGGTGCGAATCAGGTTCATCGTGGTCTTGTCCAGGATGCCCATCAGATCGAAGCGGAAGCCGTCGAGGTTGTACTGCGAAGCCCAGTACTTAACCGAGTCAACGATGAACTTGCGAACCATCGGACGCTCCGAGGCAACCTCGTTGCCACATCCGGTGCCGTTGGCCATCGAGCCATCTGCTTCGGTGCGGAAGAAGTAGCCAGGAACCAGCTGCTGCATGCTGAACTCGTCAGCGTTTGCAACGTGGTTGTAGACCACATCCATGATCACGCGAAGTCCGTGGTCGTGCAGCGACTGCACTGCCTGCTTCAACTCGTTAATGCGGTTGTATGGGTCGCTCGGGTTGGTTGCATATGAGCCCTCAGGAACGTTGTAGTTCTTCGGGTCGTAGCCCCAGTTGAAGCTAGGAGCAGCCTCGGTGACCGAGTTGAAATCGTAAATCGGCAGCAACTGAACGTGGGTTACGCCGAGGTCCTTGATAGCTGAAACGCCAGAAGGATTCTTGGTTGAAACCGTAGTCTTCTTCTTAGTTCTGGCGTTGGTAGTGGTCTGAGTCGTGGTGGTGTTCCAGTCGGTGAACGCAAGGAACTTGCCCTTGTGTGCCGCTGGGATGCCGCTGTCAGACGCGATCGAAAGGTCGCGAACGTGAGTCTCATAGATCCACGCGTCGGTTGCGTTGCCACTGAAGGCAGGCTTTGCCGACGGAGTCCAGTTGCTCGGGTTGCTCTTAGCTAGGTCAACCACGACACCCTTGTCACCCTCAATAGTGGTGGCACGAACATACGGGTCAACGGCCTCGCGGGTTACGCCGCCGACAGTCGCCTTGTATGTGTAGATGGTGCCGCTTTGGTCACCCTGAAGTGTGTAGACCCAGGTGCCGTTGACATCCTTGGTCATGTTGTAAGCGGTGCTGGTCTTAGCGGTCACGCTCGCGTAAGTGTTCAGGGTTACCGCGGAAGCGGTAGGAGCCCAAACGCGGAACTTGGTCGATGCAGCACTGTAGGTGTTGCCCAAGTCGTCACCGGTGTAGGTGTATGCATCGGCAAATGCCTGCGAGTCCATGATTGCTCCTACGCTCACCGAGGCACTGCCGAAGGTGGTCTGCTTGATTGTGTATGAGGTGGTCAAGTCGATTGCGCTTGCCAGATTCAACGTGACTAGGTTCGACGAGGTCTTGCCAGTCGGCAACGTCACCGAGGTGATGGTCTGCGCAACACCCGCTGCGTTAGTGACGCTGAAGCCCTCTGTCGCAGTTCCGGCCAGGGTTAGTGGCGAGTTGAGGGTCACAGTGACCTTCTTGAAGTCGTTGAATACTGCAGAGATGATTGCCGGAGTTACAGCTGAAACGGTTGGCGCACTCGAGTAGATCTTCTGATCTGCCTGAAGCAACCAGATTTCGGCTCGTCCCTGCGAATCGAACGATGAAATGAAGCGGTCGCCGCCGTTGGCCCACTTGGCGGTGTCGCGGTCTGCTTTGTTCCAGTCACTGCCTGGTCGCAAGATGAAACCGAGGTTGTCGTAGCCGGTCATTGCATCAACCGAGAAAGTTACGGTCGCACCGAATGCATCGGTTCCGGTGAATGGGTATTGAGTCGAAGCGCCGTCGGCACCCGAGTTCATGTTCTTCCAGGTGAATACGCCCCAGTTGTCATAGTCGGCAGCAGTGCGGTGATAGTGCACGGTGACTGTGATCTTGTCTGGGATGGCCGCCATAGCGGCAGAGCCACCGACCAGCGAGACAAGGGTCGTGATGGCTGCGAGAAGGGCGACGACAATTCGAGGCCTGCGGACTAGCTTCATTGGTATCCAATCTGGGTCTTCCAAAGTCTAACCAAGCAGGCTGGCTAAACCCTGCTACCCTAACCGCGTGAGCAAGCTCTATTTCCGACACGGCGCCATGAACTCAGGCAAAAGCACTGCCCTGCTGCAGGCGGCTCACAACTACGAGGAGCGCGACCAGCATGTGCTGTTGGCCAAGCCCGCCATCGACTCGAAGGGCGACCGCGCCATCCTTAGCCGCCTCGGGGTCAACCGCGATGTCGACTTCCTGATCACCCCAGACCAAGACCTTCGCGCCGAATTCAACGAACGCCAGAAAGCGTTTACTGCCCAGACCGGCAAGAATATCGCCTGCCTGCTCTTGGATGAGGCGCAGTTCCTAACTCGCGAGCAAGTCGACCAGGCCATGGAGATTGCCGTTCTCGATGACGTGCCTGTGCTGGCCTACGGCATTCGAACCGACTTTCTAACCAACGGCTTTCCGGGCAGCATTCGTCTGCTCGAGATCGCGCACAGCCTCGAAGAGCTCAAGACCATCTGCCGTTGCGGCCGCAAGGCGCTGTTCAACGCGCGCTTGGTCAACGGGGTCTTCACCTTCGATGGCGACCAGGTGGCCATCGATCAGGGCAACGTCACATACGAGTCACTCTGCCCGAGCTGCTACTACGAGATGCTCGGCAAGAAGTAGCTGGCAAACTCATCCGCTTAAAGCAAATGGGGCCGGCTTTCGCCGACCCCATCCGTGTTTAATGCTTACTTGCCGTTTTCGGTGATGGTAGTCAAACCGAATGCGGTGAGGTTCCACTTAGCCAACAGGCTTGCGTAGGTGCCGTCATCCTTGAGCGACTGCAGAGCAGCCTTCAAAGCAGCAACCAGGCCAGTGTTTGCCTTCAGGGTTCCGATGCCGATTGGCGAAGCGCCAAAGCCGTCAGGTGCGTCGGTTGGAGCGACAACGTCGAAGTACTTGCCGTCGCCAGCAATCTTTGCGTTGTATGCCGAAACCTGACCATCGTTGAGGTCTGCGTCAGCCTTGCCAGCGCGAATTGCAGTCTCAGCTGCGTTCTCGTCTGGGTAGGTCGTCAGCACAACAGGCTTTGATGCACATGCGCCCTTGTTGAGCGCAGCTACGAGATCAGCCTGAGTGGTTGCGTTCTCAACTGCGACGTTTAGGCCACAGAGCGAAGCGAAGCTGGTGATGTTCTTTGGGTTGCCCTTTGGAACCAGGATGCCCGAACCTGCGTTGAAGTAGTCAACGAAGGTCAAGACCTTCTGACGCTCAGCGCTGTCGGTCATGCTCGACATAACTACGTCGTGCTTGCCAGCCTGGAGCGAAGGAATGATGCTGTCGAAGGTCTGCTCTTCAAACTTGAAGGTGACACCGAGCTTCGCACCGAGAGCCTGCGAGAGGTCGTAGTCGAAACCGGTTGGGTTGTTGTTTGCATCGAAGAGTTCCATCGGTGCATAAGGAATGTCTGATGCGACGTTTACGCCTGCGGTCTTGTATTCCGCTGGCAGCAGTGCTGCTGCGGCTGCGTCAACGCTGATTGATGCGCTGGTGCTTGGAGTTGACGATGCGGTCGGGGTGCTCGACGAGCAACCGGTCATCGCAACCAAGCCTGCGGTAGCCAAAATGGCGATCCCGGCAATCTTGAACTTGCTCACTATTTCTCCTTAGAGGGGTTGGTAGTGAGAGCCTAGCGTTAGAGAACGCTGGTAATGAAGGCTTTGGTGCGTTCGTGTTGCGGGTTGTCGATTACCTGGGATGGGGTGCCCTCTTCGACGACTACCCCGGCATCCATGAAGACCACCCGGTCGGCAACCTCGCGGGCAAAGCCGATCTCGTGAGTAACCACAATCATGGTCATGCCGCTGTCTGCCAACTTGCGCATTACGTCGAGCACGTCGCCCACGAGTTCTGGGTCGAGGGCCGAGGTTGGCTCGTCGAAGAGCATCAGCTTCGGCTTCATGGCAAGAGCTCGGGCGATGGCCACGCGCTGCTGCTGACCGCCAGAAAGCTGACTCGGGTAGTGATCTGCCTTGTCTGACAGGCCGACCTGGGCAAGCAGCTCGAGGGCAGTCTTGGTTGCCTCATCCTTGGAGACCTTGAGAACGCCGATTGGTGCCTCGATTACGTTCTGCAGGGCGGTGAGGTGCGGGAACAGGTTGAAGCGCTGGAACACCATGCCGATTTCGCTGCGCTGAAGGGCAACCTCTTTTGGCTTGAGTTCATAGATTGCGTCGCCGCGCTCCTCGAAGCCCATGAGTTCGCCATCGACATAGAGACGGCCGCCGTTGATGGTCTCGAGGTGGTTGATGCAGCGAAGGAAGGTCGACTTGCCCGAGCCCGATGGGCCGAGCAGACAGAGCACCTGACCCTTTTCGATGCTGAGGGTGATGCCCTTGAGCACTTCGTTCAAGCCGAAGCTCTTGCGAATAGAACGGGCGTCGAGCATTAGGTTCTGGCTCATACGTTGCCCCTTGCTCGTACGCGAATTAATCGGAACTTGGTCGAATTAGCCGAGAAACCCTTGCCGTAACGCTTCTCGAGGTAGTTCTGCGGCACAGAAAGAATTGTGGTCATCACGAGGTACCAGAAACCGGCAACGATGAGCAGCTCGACCTGAGCCAAGTTCTGCGCAGATATCTGGTTCGTGCGGGCGTATAGCTCCATGACGGCAATTACCTGAAGCAGCGCGGTGTTTTTGAGCATCGAAATAAACTCGTTGCCCATTGGCGGAATGATTACGCGCATGGCCTGCGGAAGCACAATTCGGCGAAGGGTGTAACCCGAGTTCATGCCAAGCGACTTAGCCGCTTCGCCCTGACCGGTGTCGACCGAGAGAATTCCGGCGCGAACGATCTCGGCTGCGTAGGCAGCCTCGTTCAATGAAAGCGCCAGGATGCCGGCGATGACTGAAGGCAACAAGTCTGCGGTCTTCCACTGGTGGAAGATGATGTCGGTGAACGGAATGCCAAGAATGATCTTCGGATAAATCAATCCGAGATAACCCCAGAACACCACCTGCAGCAGAAGCGGAGTGCCGCGGAAGAAACCGATGTAAAGCGTCGCGATGAACTTCAGAATCGGATTGTGCGAGAGCTTCATGATGGCCAGGATGATCGCCAGAATCGCACCGATGGTCATCGAGACGATGGTGAGCACAACGGTCAACCAGGCGGCACCCAATACCTGTGGGTCGAAGAGGTACTTGATTACGGTTGCGTGAACGATGTTAGGCGAGGCATACAGCGACCAGACGAAGCCGCCACCTAGAACCAAGAGGATGACCGCCGAGATCCAGCGCCAAGGATGCTTGAGCGGAACCGCTACGACGTCATCTGGGTTTTGCGTTGTCATCGTTCCTTCATCCTTGAAGCCTTGGTGCCAGTTGTAAATAAGTTACCCCAGCAGGCGGTTCAAGTTTGCCGACTTTGGGGGTTTAGTGGGGAGTACGGGACTTGAACCCGTGACCGACGGATTATGAGTCCGCTGCTCTAACCGGCTGAGCTAACTCCCCGATTCGGTCAGTCTATTCGTCTGACTTGAGGCGCTCGGCTATCTCTATAACAGCGGCCTTGGCCTTCTTGGCAGCGCCGCGAGCACGCTTTGCGGTGACCTCGGTGTTCTTCTTAACCAGAGCATTGGCCAATCGTGCGCGACGCTGAAGCTGCAGAACCTGAGCGTGCAGACGGGCATTCAGGCGCCCGATCGGAATCAGGTAGTCGCTGCTGTTGTCGTCTGAGGTCTTAGCCGCATCGGCATCGCCGCGGTAGAGACCTTCGAAGATGGTGAGTGTGCGCTCGATGTCGTGCGACTGAATCAGGTAGAGGCTGTTCTCACTCAGGCGAGCGAGCTCCTTCTTGTCTGCGCCAAGAACTCGAAGCAGGCGATCAGCGAACGCATCGACATCGTCTGGCGGGAACAGGTAGCCGTTGTCGCCGTCGTGAACCAGGTGCGGAAGAGCCATTGCATCGGCAGCAACAACCGGACGACCGGTTGCCATTGCCTCCATGGTTGCGATGCTCTGAAGTTCGGCGATGGATGGCATTGCGAAAACTGTTGCGCGCTCATAAGCCTTAGGAAGTTCATCCTCGGAAACGTGACCGAGAAACTTCACCTGGTCGGAAATGCCGAGTTCGCGCGCGAGGTTTTCAAGACTCTTGCGCTCGCCACCGTCGCCAACAATTTCAACCTGAGTGCCGAGGCTCGCAGGGAGCATGGCAGCTGCCTTGAGCAAATTGTGAATATGCTTCTCGAAGTCGAGACGACCGAGGAACAACACGCGCGGCGGCTTGTTCGAAGTCGGGGTCGCATTTGCAAACTTGGATGAGTCGATGCCACAGCTAATCGCGAGCACGTCGGTGACGCCGGCAGCCGCCTCGAGAAGCTCTGCTGCACGACGGGTTGGAGTGGTGATGTAGTCGACCTTGCGCAGGATGCGGCCGGCATCCTTCCAGGCCATCTTCATCGCCCACGGCTCGAGGAACTTAGGAATGATCATCGAGTAGCGAATCAGGTTCTCGGGCATGATGTGGTTGGTTGCCAGCAGACGGATGCCGCGCTGCTTTGCCGTGCGAACTAGAGCACGACCCATAACCAGGTGAGACTGAACGTGAACGGCATCTGGCTGAATCAGATCGATGAGCTTATCGGTCTTGCTCTTCAGCGTGAATGGCCAGACGAAGCGCAGAGTCTTGTGCGAGAGCAGGCGGTAGCTCTTGATGCGGTGCACGGTCATCTTGGCACCGTCGTGGGTCTCGATGAAGGTGCCGTGCTCTTTGCTGAATGCCGGGGCGATGATGTGAATGTCGTGGCCGTGGCGCACTAGGCCGCCGGCTAGGCGCTCGGCAAAGCGGGCTGCGCCATTGATGTCTGGCGGGAAGGTGTCTGTGCCAATAACCACCTTGAGCGGTGGCTGGCTGGCGGACTTCTGCTTAGGCAATTGTGACCTTCGGGTTTGCCCGGTTTGGCCGGGTTCGGTCAATTTTAGCCTTGGGAAGCGCGTTTAGCGGCGACCTCGGGGTGCACGCGGCTAAGAGTTACAACGCCCGCAATGGCCATGGCGGCCGACACCGCGAAGGCGAGGATGGTCGTGAACGAGGCGTCACGGGCCTCGCCGAGGATTGCCACCGCGATGCCAACGGCAACCATAGGGTCGATCACGGTGAGACCGGCAATCACGAGATCTGGCGGACCTGAGGCATAAGCGTTCTGCACGAACCAGCCGCCAAGGGCCACTGCTGCGACAAGGCCAATCAGACAAATGATGCCGAGCCAGTCGAACTGCAGCGAATAGATGCGCACCATCACGACCTTGGCGAGAGTTGCCACGAAGCCATAGAGCACGCCCGCGCCAACGATGTAGGTCAGTGGCTTGGCTTGGCGGCCGCCAACGAAATAGGTGATTGCGAAAACGATGAGCAGACCAATCAAAATTCCAAGGATGGTCCACAAGTCGGCATCGCCGAGCTTGATCTGATGCGCTACCCCAGATGCCACTACTACGAAGGTGGCAATACCCACGGTGCAAAGTGCAATAGAAACGATGATGCCGCGGCTGAGCTTGGTCTTGGTCGCTCGGGCGTTCAGCAACGAGGTGATGACTAACGCGATTGCGCCGATTGGCTGAACCACGATCAGAGGAGCGAGCGACAGAGCTGCCAATTGAAGAATCATGCCGAGCGTCATCAAACCGAGGCCAGAGATCCAGCGCGGCCTGGTTAGCAATCGAAGCAGTTGCTTGAAGTGCAGGCCACGACCATCCGTGGCTTTGCTGTTTTTATCGACGGCGGTGTTTTGAAACTGTGCACCAAATGCCAACGCCACCGCGGCTAGCACGGCGAGGGCAATTGCCAAATAGCGCAACTGCTCGGCTGGTCCAATGATTTGATACATCGGGTAAAGGCTACCGACATAGCGCCTCTGAGCCGCTGAGGCTTCGGGTAAATTTGAGCCATGACCATCAGACAAATCGTGATCAAGGGCAACCCGGTGCTGCACCGCCGCGCCGACGAAGTAATCGTTTTCGACCAGGAGCTGCGCGATTTGGTGGCAGACATGTACGAGACGATGGACAAAGCCCCGGGCGTGGGTCTCGCCGCCCCGCAGATAGGCGTCGGCAAGCGCATTTTTACCTATACCTATACCGAGGATGACGGCACCCACCGTCGCGGTGTCGTGATCAATCCGGTTCTTGAACTAGGCCCAATCAGCGACGAGGCTCCCGACGAAGATGAAGAGGCCGAAGGTTGCCTATCTTTCCCGGGTTACCGCTTTCCGCTCAAGCGCGCAGAGGTGGCAACGGTCACCGGAGTCGACCTCGACCAGAACCCAATCAAGATCGAAGCTAAGGGCTGGTTTGCGCGAATCTTCCAGCACGAGTTTGATCACCTGAACGGTTTTCTATACATCGACAAGCTGCGCCCTGAGTGGCACGACGACGTCGACGAAATCACCAAGGATGAAGGCTGGGGCGTCGACGGCAAGAGCTGGCTGCCTGGCCAAGACAACCTCGAGGGCTAGAACGCGAACTTCGCGCTAGTTCAGTGCAGCTCGAATCGCGGCCAATAGCGAAGCCGGTTCGCTTTCGATTGTGACGACGGCAGCAATTCCGGCTTCAGTTGCAGCCTGTTCCAATTCGGCGCTTCCATAGGGTGCACTCAGAATCATCGCGGGCACTTTTTGCTCGGTGGCGACATAGGTAGCGGCCAATCGTTTGGCGGCGGCAACCCCATCCAAGCCGCGCAGTCGCTGATCGATGAGAATCACGTCGATCAACAGCTCTGGAAGCTCTTCGATTGCGGTCAGTGCGTTCGCCTGTTCATAGACGATGAGCAAATCGGGTTGACTGTCGATCAGCAAACGCTTGCCTGCGATGATCAGCGGGTCGCCATCCAAGATTGCGACTCGGTAAAGAGTCAACGCGAGAGCTCCGGGAAGATTGCAGAAATTGTGAAGCCGACACCCGGAACGCGGGTCGCTTCGATAGAGCCTCGGTAAAGGCCTGCGCGCTCGCGCATTGCAGTGATTCCGGCCCCGGTAATGGTTTCGACAAGCGCCTTCTGGTCTTCGTCGACGCCATAGCCGCCTGCCACTAGCCCGGCGCTTCTATTGGCGACCTCTACCCCGTTGTCTTTGACGAGCACCTGCATGCCGCCCTCGCTCCAGATGAAGTCGATGGTTACGTCGGCCCCGCGCGGAACGTGGCTCTGGATGTTCTCGAGAGCGTCGAACACGATTCGATAAATCGCCAACTCGAGACCCTCTTCGAGCTCGAGCTTCTTGCCGAGGTGATTCAACATGATGTTGTAACCGAGCTCGCGATAGAGCGGAACCAGCGGTTCGAGATCGGCAATGCCAGGAGGAGCCGCATGCACCTTGTCGAGTTTGTTGAGCATGTCATATAGGCGACGCAGTTCGACGTGTGCTTGACGTGCACTCTGACTGACCTGCCCCAGGGTTCGCTCTGCGAGCTCAGACTCGCCGCGCAGTGCGAAGCTCGCGCCATCCGCAAGGCTCACCGCGGCAGTCAGTCGTTGAATGACTAGTTCACTGATGTCTTTCGCGATCTCGAAGCGGGCATCCTGCTCGGCGATTTGAAGTTGCAGTCGTCTGCGCTCGCGCGAAGAGACGACCTGGTCGAACGAGGTGCCGACGTGAGTGGTTAGAGTGATTGCCAGGCGGCCGATCAAGAAAGCTGCGAGTGAGGTCGAGATGACCAAGCCGTAGCCAAAAAGTGCAACGTTCAGCGAAGCGTTTGCGCCGTAGGTTGAAACATCGAAGACGCTGAGGCCGGTGACAAACACGAGTTTGCTGACCAGCGCGATGCCCGCGAGCACTGCAGTGCCAAGTGTGATTAGTGCCCAAAGTCGAGAGCCGAATGCCGCAACCATTGCGATGGTCACGAGAGTGATGCCGCCAGAAAAGCCTGGCTTTACATCCAAGAAGAGGTTTGCCGCTGCGGCCATGACAATCGCGATAACCGCAGACCAATCGCGCAAGCGGCCGGTGAATAGACCGATGGCGAGAAGCGCTGCGGGAATCAGGCTTGCTGGGCCGTTGACCGCGAGATCGAGCCCGCCAAAGCCGAGATAGGCCGCAAGGGCAAAGTAGGCGCCTGATTTGAGGAGATTGCGCTGGATCCAGAGCAACATTGCAACCTCCGTGTGGTGGCACCTGAGGTGCCTGTAGGGGCTGGGAACCGCTTAAAAAGTGGCTCCCCGGCTTGGACTCGAACCAAGAACCTATCGGTTAACAGCCGATTGCTCTGCCAATTGAGCTACCGAGGAATGCTTACGCAGTCACCAATGCTAACAAAGAACGGCCGTGAAAACCAAACAACATGGGCAATCGGGGCTAGGCCCGAGGCTCACCGCGGATTAGTAGCCGAGCTCTGGGCTGACCAGGCCAACCAGAGGGTTGCCAGCGATGAACGCCCGCACGTTCTCGTCGATGCGCTTGCTGAATAGGCCGATTACCTGAACCGGAGTGTCAGCGGTGTGCGGAGTGATGATCACGTTCTTAGTGCTCCAGAGCTTGTGGCCATCAGGCAGTGGCTCTGGGTCGGTGACGTCTACCCCGGCGCCGGCAATCTGATCGGTTTCGAGAGCTCGGATGAGCGCATCCGTGTCGACAATCGGACCACGCGCGATGTTCACCAAATACGAAGTTGGTTTCATGCTGGCAAAGCGTGCGTCGTTGAATAGCCCGCGGGTCTCGTCGGTGAGCGCCGAAGCGAGAACCACAAAGTCGGCAGATGGCAGAAGCTCGTCGAGTTTGTCGAAGTCAAAGACATGGGCACCTTGCATCGGTGCCATGTGCTTTCTAACCACATTCACTCTGGTGTTGAAAGGCGCAAGCAGATTGAGCAGCTCTTCGGTGATGCCACCGCCGCCAACAATAAGAATTTCTGAGTCATAGAGACTCACGGCAAACTTGTCGCCCCACGAGGTTGCGCGAACTCGTTCGGG
>CAITNA010000128.1 GCA_903893675.1 uncultured Micrococcales bacterium | reverse complement strand
GAGTTAAGATGGCAAAAATCGCAGTTGGAATCGACATTGGTGGCACCGGCATCAAGGGGTCTGCTCGTGCAGGGCGCACTGGATTTCACCGCACAGAACCTGGTGCACGTTGTTGGCGTTTTTAGTCACCTGTCATCGACATCCGAGGCTGACGACAAGGCGCAGATTGCCGCCTTCGGCGATGCCGTGCAGCAGGCCAAGGATGCCGGGCTCAGCTTCGAGCTTCGCCACCTGACCGCATCTGACGGCACAATCAGCTACCCGGGCCTTGGTCTCGAGATGGTGCGCGTTGGCCTCGGGCTCTATGGCCTGTCGCCGTTCGTTGGCCGCAAGGGCAGTGAGTTTGGCCTGAAACCGGCCATGATCGCCCGTTCGGTGGTTGCCCAGACCAAGCGCGTGGCTGCAGGTGTCGGCGTGAGCTACGGCTATCTCTATAAGACCAAGGCCGAGACCACTCTGGCTTTGATTCCGGTTGGCTATGCCGAGGGGTTGCCTCGAGCAGCCAGCGACCAGGATGGCCCAATCGCCGATGTGGTCATCAATGGCAAGCGCTACCCAATCTTGTCGCGCATCGCGATGGATCAGTTTGTGGTCGACGTCGGCGACGACGAGGTTTCGGTTGGCGACGAGGTTGTGCTGTTCGGTGACCCAGCCAGCGGTGCACCCAGCGTTGACGAGCTCGCAGTTGCAGCATCGACAATCAACTATGAAATCGTCACGCGCATGGGCGGTCGCTTCAAGCGCAGTTACCTCGGTTCGGTCAAGTGAGCGGGCCTTACCTGCTGGCCGAACTGCAGGTGCCAGACGAAGACGCAATGCACGAATTCGGTGCACAAATCGCTCGCGAGCTTCGCGCAGGCGATCTTGTGATCTTGGTCGGGCCACTCGGAGCAGGCAAAACAACTTTCACTCGCGGAGTTGGCGAGGCGCTCGGCGCAATCGGCAATGTTTCTTCGCCGACATTCGTGATTGCTCGCACACATAAATTGGATGGTCGCGCTGAAGTTTTGGTTCACGCAGATGCATATCGCCTAGGCAGTGTTGCCGAGCTCGACGACCTCGATATCGATTTCGCAAACTCGATTGTTCTAGTCGAGTGGGGCAAGGGCATGCTCGATGGCGTTGCCGAGAATTGGCTCGAGATCGAAATCGAGCGCGACCACACCGGCGAGAGCGATGTTCGTCAGGTGCGAGTCAACGGTTTTGGTGAGCGCTGGAAGTCGGTGAGCATCTAATGTCAGTGCTGATAGCAATCGATACCTCTGCCGGCACCTCGGTTGCGCTGCTGCGCGACGGAGTCTTGCTTGCCGAATTGAATCTTGAGAACCACATGAAGCACGCCGAGAACATCGGCGGCGCAATCGCGCAGGTGCTTCGCGAGGCTGGCCTTGCCGGCATCGAGGTTCACCGCGTGATCGCCGGTCGCGGCCCGGCTCCGTTCACCGGCCTGCGCGTCGGTCTTGCCGCGGCCGTGATGTTCGCCGAGGGTTCTGGCGCGAAATTGGCGGGCGTGGTTT
>CAITNA010000127.1 GCA_903893675.1 uncultured Micrococcales bacterium | reverse complement strand
GAGCTCATCCGAGTAGTTCGCTCCAACCACCCGAAGAGTGACCTAGCACTTATCGAGCGAGCGTTCGCAACCGCCGAAGAGGCTCACCGCAGGTGATCAAGCGCCGAGGCACTGGCCGACCACTGCGAGAAGCAGCTTGCCGGCGCTCGCAAGAAGCTCGACGACGTTATCGCCAAGAAGGCCAAGTAGTTGTCAAACCCTACCCAGGATGCAGCGGCTAAGCGTCGCGCGCGTCAAACCGTAATCAACCTGATTCTTGCCCTGGCGGCAACTCTCGGAATCGTTTTGGTGATCGTCGCTGCGGTTCCGCGCGACAACAAGTCGCTGCTTCAGGCGGTTGACTACAAGTCGGTCGTTTCAGACATCAAGAAGGCAACCGGAATCGACGTTCCTGCGCCGACAGAACTGCCAAAGGGCTGGTGGGTCAACGCGGCTCGCTTCAACGATCAGCCGAGCGACGGCGTAAAGACCTGGCACATTGGCTTTGTCGGCCCAAAGAACCAATACGTCGGCTTCGACGAGGGCTTCGCCGCAAACCAGACCTGGCTGGTGCAACAGACCAAGGATTACCTAGCCAACAACGATGGTCACCCAATTGGCCGCGAGCTGGGTCTGCAGAGCTACACCGGCCAGACCGCAGCCACTCAGGGCCAGACCATCTGGGTCTACACCCAGGTGGCCATGGCCAACGAGGTCGCCAACGGCTCGTCGACCAACTTCATAATCGTGAACGCCACGGCCAGCAAGGCCGAAGTGGCCCAGTTCGCAAACCTTCTCGGTTTCGGGTTCAATTAACCCCAGAGAGGTAGACATGACAATTACCCGCCCAAACACGCCCCAGGCCGCCTGGGACGCCATGGTTGAGGGCAATCGTCGCTTCGTAAGCGGTTCGCTTGCCCACCCACGCCAAGACATCGATCGCCGCGAAGCCCTTGCCGCAGCCCAAACTCCATTCGCCGCACTCTTCGGATGCGCAGACAGTCGCCTCAGCGCAGAAATCATCTTCGACGTTGGCCTAGGCGACCTTTTTGTAATTCGCAACGCCGGCCAGGTCATCGCAGAGACCATCCTGGGCTCACTCGAGTACTCAGTTGAGGTGCTCGGGGTGCCGCTCATCCTAGTTTTGGGACACGACGAGTGCGGTGCCATTCGCGCAACCATCGACTCGACCGAGGGCAAGCTCACCGCGCAGGGCGAATTCATCAAGAACATCGTGAACCGCATCGAGCCGACCGTGCGCGAGGCGAACAAGCGCGGCCTTCGTGCAATCGACGACATCACCGTTCTGCACATCGAAGAGACCATCAACGAAATCATCACCCGCAGCGCGATCATCGCCGATGCAGTGAGCAACGGACGTCTCGGCATCGTTGGTGCAAACTACAAACTTATTGAGGGTGAGATTCACCCGATCTTCCTGGTCGGCGACCTGAAGTAATCGCCATAACGCAACGAAAGGCAATTGTGGAATTCCGCATCGAACACGACACCATGGGCGAAGTTAAAGTGCCTAAGGATGCGCTTTACAGCGCACAGACTCAGCGCGCAGTCGAGAACTTTCCGATCTCGGGCACCACGCTAGAGCGCGCGCACATTGCGGCCCTCGCCCAGATCAAGAAGTCGGCAGCGCAGGCAAACGCAAAGCTCGGCGTGCTCGACGCAAAGATCGCCGAGGCCATTGCGGTTAGCGCCGATGCTGTAATCGCAGGCAAGCACGACGGCGAGTTCCCTGTCGACATCTTCCAGACCGGTTCGGGCACCTCGTCGAACATGAACATGAACGAGGTTCTCGCAAACCTCGCCAGCGCGCACCTCGGCTCGGCTGTTCACCCGAACGACCACGTCAACGCATCGCAGTCGTCGAACGACGTGTTCCCTACCTCGGTTCACGTTGCCGTGACCTCGGCCCTGATTCACGATATGCTGCCTTCGCTCGACCACCTGGCCAAGAGCCTCGAAGTCAAGGCTGAGCTCTGGAAGACCGTGGTCAAGGCTGGTCGCACCCACCTGATGGACGCCACCCCAGTGACCCTCGGCCAGGAGTTTGGCGGCTATGCGGCCCAGATTCGCTATGCCATCGAGCGCGTTCAGGCGTCGATCGTTCGTGTTGCCGAGGTTCCACTCGGTGGCACCGCGGTCGGCACCGGCATCAACACCCCTACCGGTTTCCCTCAAGAGGTAATTCGCCTGCTCGCAGCCGAGACCAAGTTGCCAATCACCGAGGCTCGCAACCACTTCGAGGCACAGGGGGCTCGCGATGGTCTGGTTGAGGCCATGGGTGCACTTCGCGTGCTTGCAGTTTCGCTCACCAAGATCAACAACGACCTTCGCTGGATGGGCTCGGGCCCTAACGCGGGAATCGCCGAGATTCACATTCCAGACCTTCAGCCTGGTTCGTCGATCATGCCTGGCAAGGTCAACCCAGTTATTCCTGAAGCTGTGATGATGGTTTGCGCACGCGTAATCGGAAACGACGCAACCGTTGCTTGGGCCGGCGCAACCGGAAACTTCGAACTGAATGTGGCCATCCCGGTTATGGGCAACGCACTGCTCGAGTCGATTCGTTTGCTCGCCAACTCGATGCGCCTACTTGCAGACAAGACCATCGATGGTCTCGAGGCCAACGTTGAGCGCGCTCGTGCACTTGCCGAGTCGAGCCCATCGATCGTGACTCCGCTGAACAAGTTCATCGGCTATGAGGCCGCTGCGAAGATTGCGAAGCACTCGGTAGCCAAGGGACTATCGGTTCGCGAGGCGACCATCGAGCTCGGCTATGTCGATGGCGAGAAGCTAACCATGGAGCAGCTCGACAAGGCACTCGACGTCTTCAGAATGACTGCGCCAGGGCTATAACAAATCCCAAAAGCAAGTATGGGCCGAGCGCAATGCTCTGGCCCATACTCGTTTTTCTTTTGGCAAAGAGAAATAACACCGCAACTGTGGCAACCGCAAAACTTGCAGCTAACGCGATCAGCGGAGCTATCGGAGAGAACCAAGCCAGGCACAGGGTTATTCCCGTGATCAACTTGACGTCTCCCATGCCCAAAACTCCGGTGCGATTCACACCGAGCCCGACGATAAAGGCCAGGATGGCGCATCCGAGTGATGTGCCAAGCCGAGACCACTCACCCGTGAAAACAGCCGTCAAGGCCTGACTGGCGGCCGCCAAGGGCAACACCGGCAGGGTCAGGCGATTGGGCAGCCTATGGCTGCGGATGTCGATTCGGGCCAGCGGCCAGGCGACCCCAACCAGGTAGACAGGGCCGAGCCAGGGCAATACGGAGAACATCCCCCAAGAGTGCCTGCCACGACGTCGGCGGGCTCTGGTTATTCACAAGCCTTCGAGTTAGTGAACGCCGACGATGGTGGCGCCAGGCTTTACGTCTTTGGTGACGATAGCCCCGGCCCCGATGCGCGCCCCGTCGCCCACGGTGATGTCGCCAAGCACGATCGAGTGAGCCCCAAGAACCACGTTGTTGCCGATTGTTGGGTGACGCTTGGTGCCGCGAGCAAGAGTTTTGCCGCCGAGAGTCACGCCGTGATACATCAACACGTCGTCGCCGACTACCGCAGTTGCGCCAATCACAACGCCCATGCCGTGATCAATGAACATGCGGCGACCGATAGTGGCACCCGGGTGAATTTCAACGCCGGTCCAGAAGCGAACCCACTGCGCTACCCAGCGACCGAGGATGCGCATCCGCAGTTTAGAAAAAATGAACTTCGCGACTCGGTGACCCCATACGGCGTGAAGGCCGGCAGAGGTGACGAACATCTCGAAGCGACCAGATGTTGCAGGGTCTCGTTTGATAGCGCTGTCGAGGTCTTCGATGACGCGACTCAAAATTGACAAAGTGTCCTACTGATCTAAGAGGTCCTGGTAAAGAACGGTTGAGAGGTAACGCTCACCGAACGAGGCCAGCAGAACAACAATAGTCTTGCCCGCGAATTCAGGTCGGTTTGCAACCTGAACCGCTGCCCATGCTGCAGCACCCGATGAAATTCCACCAAGGATGCCGTCGTCAGTTGCGAGCTTGCGTGCGTACTTGATTGCATCCTCGTTGGTTACGTCTAGAACCTCGTCGTAGATGTTGGTGTCGAGAACTTTCGGAACGAAGTTTGCCCCGATGCCCTGGATCGGGTGTGGGCCAGGTGCGCCGCCGTTGAGGATTGGCGAGGCCGCAGGCTCAACTCCGAAAATCTTGATGTCTGGGTTCTTCTCGCGAAGTAGCTGACCAACGCCGGTGATGGTGCCGCCGGTGCCGATGCCCGCCACGAAGGCGTCAATCTTGCCCTCAGTGTCGCGCCAGATCTCTTCGCCGGTGGTGCGCTTGTGAATGGCTGGGCCGGCGAGGTTCTCGAACTGGCGAACCAGCACGTGGCCTGGCTTCTGGCCGAGCTCCTCGGCACGTGCCACAGCGCCCTTCATGCCCTCTGGGGCCGGGGTTAGCACCAGTTCAGCGCCATAGGCACGAATCAGCGCACGACGCTCCTTAGAGACCGACTCAGGCATTGCGATGACCACGCGGTAGCCGCGGGCTGCGCCGACCATTGCCAGGGCGATGCCGGTGTTGCCCGAGGTCGCCTCAACGATGGTTCCGCCAGGCTGAAGGGCTCCGGCGTCTTCGGCTGCGTCGACCATGGCGATGCCAAGACGGTCTTTCACGCTGCTCGATGGGTTGTAGAACTCAAGCTTCGCCAGAATGCGAGCGCCTGCCCCATCGGTTACGCGGTTCAACTGAACCAGCGGGGTGTTGCCAAAGGCTTCGGTGATGTCGTTATAAATGCGTGCGGTCATGACTCAATTTTAAGCGAAACCGCCAGGATGACCATCCCGAGATTTCGAGACGTGACGTTTTGTTACGGCTAGTGGTTTAGGGTCAAGGCGACGAACTGACTTACTTTTCCGGCCTTGGCACCTGAAACAAAATTCGACATCGACATGACCGACTTATTCAACGAAGTTGCAAAGGCACAAACGGCTTTGGCGCGCTTTAGATCAAGTGACAGCAGCGCGGTCGACTTGGCCAAGCCGGTCGTGCTGCCCGTGCAAGTGAGCTTCAGGTAGTCAGGTTTCGAACCAATGAATTTCGCCACTGCCTTTTTCTGTGCACTAGTAAGTGCGAATTTGCCGGTCGCAAAACCTGGCACCATCAGTTTCAAACTCGGGTATGCAACGGTATGCGCTTTCGTATAATTGATGACCTTTGAAAGCGTGGTGCTTCCCTTCGTGTTCACAAGGGTCAGATCAACCAGGCCAACCGAAGTCGAACTTGCCGGAACTGTGAAGCTAAGCGAGGTGTCACTAACAGGCGTGAATTTGGCAGCAACCCCGTTGAGGGCAACGGCGACAACGCCAGACAAGTTGCTGCCGCTTACCGTGATCACGGTGCCGCCAGCATTCGTCACCTGATGGTTAGAGATTTCGGTAACCGTTGGCTTGCCACCCTGATCGCCGGGAGTGACGGGCGCTGGGGCCGATGCTGACACGACGGCCTTGCTGCTGCCGAGAGTGAACATCGCATCAGACCAAGGGCTATTTGCGTGGATGAACGGGGTTAGGTATTTGCCCAGGAACGCTGAACTGACTGTCAAAGAGTCACCAGAGGCATTGGCGATTTGGTCACAATTCGGTTGCGACTGCGACGAAGCAACCGGCGCGCTACAGCTAAACCACTGCAAGTCTGTGTGTGCGACAGTGCCCGATGTGACCGGCACGAATTTCAAGGTGGAGCCGACCTGCATTTTTCCACTCAGGTAGCCAGACAACGCAATCTGTTGAGCGACCCTAAAAGGAGGAACGGTGGTTGGCGTATCGCTCGAGTTCGAGGTGAAAGCTTGAACTGCAATTTGTGATTCGAGTGAGCCATATGTGAGACCCGAGACAGAACATGATGTGGCCACGCCCTGGCATGCCCAAATGCCCGAGTGCCAGACCACATAAGAAGTGGCTCGAGGCACTGGATCCCAGGTCAGATCAGCGCCATCGTCACGTGGAGTGACTTTGACGTTTTGCACTTGACCTAGCGCGGAGGACGACGGGCTTGGGGTTGGAGTTGGTGTGGCGGTTGGTGTCGCAGTAGGGGCTGGAACCGAAATCGTGAAGGTGGCATCTACTCCGCCTTCGATGATGTAGGTGCCGATGAAAGCTGAGCTGTAAGCACACTGCACGCGGAACCCCAAAGAGTAGGTTCCAGCGTGTGCGAAAGAGACCGTTCCGATGTGGGAGCCGGTGGTCCCAGAACTCTGATCGCGAAACGAGTATCCCCCGGTGCCCGAAAGGTCGACGACAGTTACGCCTGACAAATCCTCGGCACCAATCTCAGCAGCGCAAAAATCAGTGTTGTTCAGGTCAACTAACGCAACCTCTTGGCTAATCCCATCCGGCCCAGCAGGGATGATTTGGATAGAAGGGCAATCTCCAAGCGAGGAATTACAACCCGTAGAAAAAGTCACATCGGCTCGCGCAGGGGCGCTAACCAAAAGAGATGAGAAGACCAGGACCACCAGTGAAACCAGTGCTAAAAGACGCTTTGCCATGTCTCTGAAGGTATCAGTCTTAGCCGACTGAGAACCGAGAAAGTCCTCTGCCAGGGTCAGTTGTCGAGCAGGTCGGTGACCAGACCGGCAATCGCCGAACGCTCGCTGCGGGTGAGCGTGACGTGGGCGAACAATTTGTTGTTCTTCAGCTGCTCGACCACCGAGGCGATGCCGTCGTGGCGACCGACTCGCAGGTTGTCGCGTTGGGCCACGTCGTGGGTCAGCACGACTCGCGAGTTCTGACCGATGCGTGAGAGCATCGTGAGCAGCACGTTTCGCTCGAGCGACTGAGCCTCGTCGACGATGACGAAGGCGTCATGCAGCGAACGACCACGTATGTGCGTGAGCGGAAGCACCTCGAGCAGGCCGCGGTCAACCACGTGCTCGATGACCTCTTTCGAAACCAAGGCACTCAAGGTGTCGAAGATCGCCTGACCCCAAGGGTTCATCTTTTCGGCTTCGCTGCCAGGCAGGTAACCGAGCTCTTGACCACCGACTGCGAAAAGTGGGCGGAAGACCATAATCTTCTTGTGCTGGCGACGCTCGAGAACCGCTTCGAGGGCTGCGCAAAGTGCGAGCGCTGACTTTCCGGTTCCGGCACGACCGCCGATCGAGATGATGCCGACCTCTGGGTAGAGAAGCATGTCGATGGCCAGGCGCTGCTCGGCACTGCGGCCGTGAACGCCGAATACATCGCGGTCGCCGCGAACCAGCTTGATCTTCGAGCCCTCATCAACGCGACCAAGGGCACTGCCGCGCTCAGAGTGAATCACGAGGCCGGTGTTCACCGGCATGCCGGCAACGCCTGCGTGCTTGATGATCTCGGATTCATAGAGGTCGTTGAGTTCGTCGCCAGAGAGGTCAATCTCGGTGATGCCGGTCCAACCGCTGTCGGCCGCGTTGTCGTTGCGGTACTCCTCGGCGTTCATGCCGAGTGATGCAGCCTTGACGCGCATCGGCAGGTCTTTCGACACCACGGTCACGTTCTGGCCCTCGCCTGCCAAATTGAAGGCACAGGCCAGGATTCGCGAATCGTTGTCGCCCAACTGAAAACCGCTCGGCAGCACCGACTGGTCGATGTGGTTCAGCTCGACG
>CAITNA010000126.1 GCA_903893675.1 uncultured Micrococcales bacterium | reverse complement strand
TGCACCCTCGCGAGTAGTCGCCCAGGTTGAAGTCGGTTGATAGTCGAGTTGTGCAGCGACTTGCTCGTCGATTTCGTCTCGCTCGTGTTCGAGCGGCTTCGGCCAGCTGTAGTTCTTCGGCGGCGGCAGACGATTGTCTGCGTCGTAGTTCCAGCGACCTCCGACCGGTTGATCGACTTGCATCAACAACCCGAGTCGCTTGCGCTGCAGGCGATAGAAGTTCTCCATCACATAGGTCTTCTGCGCTCCGGCCCAGCGAGCGAAGTCATCGCGGTCGGTCAAGAAGAAATTGTTGTTCACCCAGTTAACGCCGAAGTCAGTCAGCGCTGCGAGTTGCCTAAACGAGGATGCCTGAGCCGCGAAAATCGGCAGGTTGCCGAACTCGGCGCGGGCTGCCTCGAGCCCATCGACCGTAGTTGCCGCCTGCAGATAGCGAACCGTGAAGCCCTGAGCTTCAAGGCCCTGTGCGAAGTGCCTGGCCGCCGACAACATGAAAAACAGTCGCTCCGGGTGCCAGTTTCGCCCGCTGGTCATTCGCCGGCTTTCGACCAGGACTATGGCGTCGGTAGCGGGGTTGGCGTCTCGAAGAACGCCCTTGCGCGCATCCAAGTGGTCGTGCGGAATGTAGAGGATGCGGCTAGGCAAGGGTTACTTGCCCTCTTTGGCTTTCTTGGCGAGCCTGCGGTTGCGCAGGGTGCCGAGCACGAGGGTCACGATGCCGAAGGTGGCCAGCCCGATTGCCGCCCAAATGTGCTGGTTTGCGGCTTCGGTGCAGGTGATGAAGCCCTGTGACTGGCTGGCTTCACAGACCGCTGGGTCGATATAACCGATCATGGATGCGAGGCTCAAGGCAAGCGAAATCGTTGCCACCATCGCCAAGCTGTTGTTTTTCATGTTGCCTCCGCTGTAAATAACGTAATCAAACTGGTAATAATTCCTGATTTCGCAATGCAGCTGAACCCCCTAGCATTTCTATGGGGATGAAACAGCACCACTACCGGCAGGAAAAATGTTCACGAAACGGCACAAGCCTGCCATGCGCTCAGGTTCATTCACCCTAAAAACTTTGGCTAACGGCGCAATCGCGGCCCTGCTCGGCACGATGCTCGCCGTTCTGCCAGTGACCGCCCCGGCGAATGCACAACCGGTAGCTGGCTGGTCGCTTCAAAGCCAGCAGGTCCAGTCGAACATGCCGCTAACCAGCGTTGCTTACGGCGGTGGCTATTTCGCTGCCATGGCCCTTGACACCCCAGGTGGCATTGATGCGATCCAGAGTGCCGATGCAGTGAACTGGGACGCCAACTTTGAAATGTCAAGCGCCGACTACACATCGGTTGCTTACTGCAACGGCGTCTTTGCTGGAGTATCAAAGAGCGCCACCAATCCTGTCACTTCGCCCGTTAGCACTCAACCGCCAGGTCAGAGCTGGTGGTCTAGAAATGCACCGCAAGAAGATTTCAACAGTGTCACTTGCAACACAGACAACAACACCTTCGTAGCCGTTGGTAGCTCGGGCACGGGTCAACGAGTAATGACCAGCCCTGATGCTGGTATCACATGGACTCAGCAAAACTCGGCAGCAGACCTGAACTGGCAAGGCGTGACCTACGGAAATGGTTTGCTGGTGGCCGTTGCAAACTCTGGCACCGGAAATCGAGTGATGACCAGCCCCGATGGAATCAACTGGACCTCGCGATACTCAGCCTCAGACAACAACTGGACCAGTGTCACATACGGAAACGGTCTGTTTGTAGCAGTCGCATCTTCGGGCACCGGTGATCGCGTCATGACCAGCCCCGACGGAGTCAACTGGACATCGCGCAATTCGGCAGCTGACAACAACTGGACGAGCGTTACCTTTGGCAACGGTCAGTTCGTTGCGGTCTCGTCAAACTCGAACAGCACTAGCGGCTCGACCACGAGCAGCGTGATGCAGAGCAGTAACGGCATCAACTGGGTTTCTATCGACTCACCTGATCAACACTGGAACTCGGTGGCCTTCGGTAATGGCACCTTCGTTGCCGTTTCTTCGGATGGTGGCGATCACCAGATCATGACCAGCAGGATGAACGGCACCCTTAGCGCCAGTGCGTCAACGATGTACGAAAACGGTCCGATTGGTTTGTCATACATAACCACGACGTATCCGAGCACCTACCTAATTGCCAGCTTCATAAACGATGTGGGTTGTGGAGTCGGGTTCGCGGTTTACGAGTCTGCGCCGATCTCAACCCCAATCGATAACATCTTTAATGATTACACCTGCTCTGGTCGGGCAACCTGGGTAATCAAAATCTACGATCCAACAGACCCCGCGGTGCTAAGCGAGATTGCCACCAATGGACCTGGCAACATGCAGTACTCGACCCCGTCGATCGCCTCGGTAACGATTGAGATTTACCCCCTCTCAGCGATGCCAAGTGCCACGACCATCCAGTGTGAAGCGGGGGGGTCTTATGACATAGCAAATGGAATCGCATTCAATGGCACCACTTGTCAGGGTGACAACAGTGGTCATCTCACTCTTGACCCGTCTGTCACCGAAGTTGGCGACTATGCATTCCCAGGTGCGCCGTTTACCTCACTAACTGTTCCAAACTCAGTCGTCAAAATTGACACTTATGCGTTCCGAGGGTCGGCCATAACACAAATGGATTTGGGTTCAGGTCTGCGGCGTATTGAGGACAGTGCATTTAGAGACACCCAGCTTGATTCGGTGACACTAGATAACGCATTGCAATTTGTTGGCAACAGCGCCTTTCGTAACGCTCCTTTAACTAGCCTGCACCTTTCTAGCTCGTTGCAGTTCATTGGTGCACGAGCATTCCAAGGCGCCAATTTGACGGGTACTTTGACGATCCCTGATTCTGTGACTGAGATTGGTGACCTTGCATTTTCCACGTCAGCTATAGACCAGTTGCAGCTCGGCAATTCTCTGCAAACAATTGGCATGGCTAGTTTTGTTCAAGCAAACCTGAGCTCGCTCTCTATTCCAAATTCCGTCGTTTCAATCGGAGATTCGGCGTTCTACAATGCGCCCCTAACTTCATTGACCCTAGGGCAGTCCTTGCAGAGAATTGACCCTTATGCATTCGAGAATTTTGATTCGAACTCGCTGACTATCCCGGCTTCGGTCCGGAGCATCGGCAATGGGGCATTCGAGAGATCTCATCTGACTTCGATGTATGTCTACAGCCCGATCATCACCGTCGGTTCGAGCGCCTTCGACGCAGTGTGGCCACACTTGACCTGCTTCTACAACTACGGGGGTGCAACCTTTAGCGACTACACGCTGATGACTTCAGGTCTGCCAAGTCCTTGTGCTTCGTACCAAGTCAGTGCAAGTGCCGGGCAAAACGGCAGTGTCTCAAGCACAGCGTCGGCCTTCGATCCGGGATCGACCCCAACCTTCACTATCAACCCTGCTTCTGGCTACCAGGTCGACACAGTCAAGGTAGATGGAGTCGACGTAACGGCTAACCTGGTGGCCTCTTCGGGACAGACGAAGACCTATACCTTTGCGGCTTTGGCTACCGGCCACCACATCGCGGCAACGTTCAAGTCTGGCTCAGCACCTCAGCAACAGCAGACCCCGAGCGCCCCGAAACTCACCACTACTGTCACCTGGCAGTCGACCTTCGTTGTCGATCCAACTCAGTCGACCCAGTTGACTCTCAGTGGTGAGCTTCTTGGCAAGAACCAACAGGTCTACATCGGCGGCGTCAAAGCAAACATCGTGAGCGCAAGTGACACCCAATATGTAGTTTCCCTGCCAACCGGCCTGACCGGAGTGCAGACTTTGGTCATGAAGTCTGCCGATGGCACTTTCAGGTATGACTCAACCATTACGTTCAAGAAGAGCTCCCAGGGTGCCCCTGCGGCTCCTACAGGTGCTAGCAGCCACCTGAGCTTTGGCGGGTTCGCCCCTGGCTCATCTGTGCTGACTTCAAAGCTAAAAGCTGCACTGCGCAACGCTCTGCCGACAATTGCGAAGTCATCGTCGCTAGTAATTGTGGGCCTCAGCCAAGGTCCGAGCGTCTTGTCTGGCGACCTGATGCTTTCGAAAAGGCGTGCTGAGGTTGTAAGTGCCTACTTGAAGTTGCTGCTCAAATCGCCGCTGACGATTGGAATCGCCACCCAGCAATCGAAGCAGGTCGGTAGTGCGTTCCGTGGTGTGCAGATCCTGCTGCACAACTAGCTAGCGGCCGGTGAGGGTGCCCTTGCCCAAAGTTCCAGTAGGCAAGTTGTAGAGCTCGATAACCTCGACTTCGCGTTCGAGCTTTCCTTCAATACCCGCCACGATCTCAGCGACTGTCTCGCGCTTGTCGTGCTCTTTCCAAAGTTCGCGGGTGGACCATGCCTCAATCTGAATGAGGCGCCCATCGACGGCTTCGTTGACTGTGTAGAACTCGCATCCTGGTTCAGACTGCACTTCTGGGGTCACCTTGAGCAGCAATTCGCGAATCTCGTCGCGATGCTCTGGCTTAGGAGTGAAAATTGCAATCACGGTGCAAATTGAATCCATCGCAACCCTTTCGTTCACCTATTAACGCGCGTCTACGCCTTCGGAGCTAACTGTTCGAGACAACTACTTGTGCATGACGTGATAATGGGGAGTTTAAAGATGCAGGTCCTGCTCCCTTGTAAATCATGCTTGCATTGACCCCCAGCTTATGAAGTTCATTCACTACTGCGGCCGCACGCCTTTTGGAAAGCACGAAATCAGATGCGACGCGCCCGAGTGATGGCTGGGTGTAGCCAATGACAGTGATCGTGATTGATTTGCCAAAATGCACGATTGACTTTGCAAGAATTTCAAGTTTCTTCAGGTTGTCACCCTTTACAACGTATGAATGGGAAGAGAAGTAAACCTTTAGCTCAAGCGGCGAATCAAGAGGTTTCGGCGAATCGCCACTTCCGGCCGGAGGGGTTACCGGCATTGTCGTCGGCGCCGCAGCCGTTGGGGTCGGGCTAGGCGTCGGCCCGGGAGGAGCAGATGGAGGAGCTGGAGCAGGCGGGACCGGTGCGGAATTACTTGGGACCGTTGTGCTGATTCGGTAATAGAGTTTCTCTCCGTCGTGCGCAGTGACTCTGACTACAAAGATGTCACCGTCGGCAACAACCTCATTACTGAACGCCGCTGCTGCATTGAACGTCGCGGTTGAAATAACAGAACCCAAAGAATATTTAACGACCTTGTCGATTGAGGCCGTGGTTTGGGTTGGGATGAAGAGCGTCGTCGCCGTGGCAGAGTTTGCACCAGTAGCAGGGATAGTTGCCTGAGCAGGCGTAACGCTTGAAAGGGTCGCCGAAGGCGTGCCGAGGTTCTGCAGGACAACGTTCTTGATCTGGCCAGAGGCTAACGAAGCATCCGAGTTCGACGGCGAAGGCAGCGTGTAAGTAAATTGATGAGTCGTGGCGGTCGGTTCAAACTGCTGGCGGTAGTCGCCGACAGTGAGCGTGTATGAACATCCGTCGACAAGAGTCGGAATTAGGAACTGTTCCGGCATTCCGACCACGTCTTGGAAGAGCCCTTGTCCCCACGCATCCGGGCCATTCGAGTACCAGGTCAGCGTGTTCACCCATGCGTTGGTGGCGAAGTGTTGCTCGGTGTATGGGCTGCCGTTTTGCGGATAAATATAAAACGGTTGCGAGGAATCAAGATCGCAACCAGCCACATTTGCATTTGATTGGTCAACGGTGATATTGAGGTCCCACATTTCTGGGTTTGCCCCTGGAGCTTTTGTAATTGTCACGAGCTGGCCATCAGAGCGCGAAACCGAAGTGACGGTTGGAGATTGATCATCGGCGACGTAAGCAACGCCTAGATTTGCGGTGAGTCCGGCAAAGTTTCCGGTGGTCACCGTGGCGTGGAAGGTGACTGTCCTTCCTATGGACGACCCGTTACCCGGGCCGTGGACCCAGAAGTCAGCGTGGCCACTCCCATCAAGCTGGCGTGAGCCGTTGTTGTCTACAACAATCCCGCCAAAGTCTGCGGTCAGGGTGACCACGGTGCCGCTTACTGACTGGATATCAAGCAAAGCGTGGTCTGTGCGTTGAAGCTGGGCTGAAATGTCATTGCTGCATGAATCGCAGTGTGAAGGCACCGGCTGCCCCGAGTTGAAGTCAAGATTAGTGAGCACGATTTCGTAGCTCGGCACCGAGTCAATGAGACTGCTGTAGATCTTGCTGCCGTAGTAATTCACGAAGACGACTTTGTCGCTGCCCCAGACGGCGCCCATCCATGAGCGTGGAGTAGATGTCGTTTGATACATCCAAGTCTGCGCATCGCTGCTCACTGCGAAGAGGCCTTGGTAGTTATTGCCATAGCCACTCATGACAAATTTTCCGTTGCCGAAGGTAACGACACTCCAACCATCGTTATTCATGCTCGGCGAGACGTCCCATGTGATTCCGTTAGGACTCGTCATGACTCCAAATTGAGACACCGCGACAAACAAATTGTTGCCGAAGGTAACGCTTGCCCAAAGTTGATCTTGAGAAGTTGTTCTTAGGGTCCAGGTGGCGCCATAGTCACTACTTGTCATCACGTTGTTGAAGGCTTGATCTGAGCCTCGCTGCCCCGTCACAACAAAAATGCCGTTTCCATAGGTAATGCTTCGCCAGTAGCCATCGCTACCGCCGGTGCCGAGAGACCACGAGACTCCGTCTGCACTTGAAATGGTCCACTGAGTGGTTGCGTTGCTGAGGCCGTAACCCACGCCAACAAAGTGGCCATGTCCATAAGTAATGCTGGTAAAACTGATTTCATTTTGCGGAAGTGTCAGCTGCGTCCAGGTAACGCCATCCGAGCTTGACATCGCAATGCCGGTTGTCCAGTTGGGATCAACTCCGACGGCCACAAACAGGCCGTTGCCAAACGTGACGCTTGTCCAATACGAGTCCACTCCAGCGGCCTGTGAAGTCCAGGTAATGCCATCAGGGCTTGTTTGCACGGCGACGTTAGAACCGTTTGTTCCATCGCCTACTGCGACATAGATGCCATTTCCATAAGCCACGGATGAAAGTGAGATGTTGCCGCTTGGACCTTGGCCACCATTGGAGTCGGCGGAATAGTTCCACGCTGGGCGGGATGCACCCGGTTGAGTCCACGTCGCAGTTTGGCCCGTGGCAAATGCGGTTCCGGGCAGGAAGATCACGAATGCAGAAGTTAACAGGGCAGCGACTAATAGGAGGACTGAAAACCTCTTCGAGGTTTGTAGTCCTCGCTGACTCGGCTGCACTTTACAAGCCTAGGGGTCGCGAGTCTCTTAGGCTAAGGGATTAGCGAGCCAGTAAGTCTGATCACATGAATCGTTATAAATAGGAGTCGGCATGGGGCAAAAGACAGCGGTGAAGCGCATCCGAGTGGTGTTGCGAACTGGGTCAATCGTTTTCGGTTTGAGTGCCTTCGCGTTGCTTCTAGTGCCGGCAGTCTTCAACAGCTGGCTCGGGGTTACCTCAACCACTGAGCTCGAATGGGCGATGCGCATGATCGGCATCACACTCGTCGCACTCTCGGGCAACATGTTCTCGGTTTCAACCCGCGGGCGCCGCGGCGCAGTTCTGCTCTCGGGCAAAGTGATGTTGGTTGCCGCCTTCGGCCTTGGAGTTCTAACTCTGATGCTTCCGGTCCAGCTCAACTGGTTCGCGATCGCATACTCGTTGGTTGGGTTCGGGTTCTCGGTCGCCTACGCGCTGGCCCTTTTCAGAAAATAGACTCAGCAAGTTGAGCTCAGAGCTTTCCTCGGAAATTAGTGCCCCGCTACTTTAAGCGCCAATAGGAAGAGCCATCGGGCTTCCTGTCCAAGAAGCCCCACTCAAAAAGCAAACGCCTGGCGAAAACGTGGTCGTCGAAATAGGCGCGAAGGATGTCGTTTACTTCGGCTTCGGTGAACGTGGTCTCAAACTCGAAACCCTGAGCCGCTCTCTCGAGCTGAGCCATGCGCTTTGCAAGGCGGCGTGCGATTGGCTCAGGCATGGGTTCATCCTAGGGTTTGCATAAGAAATGAAAAAAGACCCAAACTCGTGAAAAGTTTTGGGTCTTTTCGTGCGCTTGGATGGATGACGCCATAGAGCGATGAGTCTCCCCAACCTTCTGATCCGTAGTCAGATGCTCTATCCGTTGAGCTACCAGTGGTTGGGCTTGAAGGGGTCAACAACACACTGGTTGAGAGTGCAGCCCGGCGTGACCGCCTCCATTTCTGTCGCTCCAGCAGCAGTAGAAGAGTTGTTCTCAATTTTGCAATTACTACCGGCCTCCTGGCGAACGTCGACTAGAACTCTGTTATCGAAGACTCTGGTGGATCCACAAGTAGTAATTGGGCCGCCGAGGTGTATTTCGGCGTACTGAGCGGAATCGGGAATCGAGTTGTTGTGAATCAGATTGTCGTTTGGGTGATCAGTTCGATTAGCGCCGTTTATGAAAATCGAACGAAAATCTAGGTTCCACAAAATATTTTGATACACCTCAACGCCTGCGCTATTTTCGTCGATGTAGACACCACTGATGTTGTTCAATGGCCAAGGGGTCGCCGGCCTCACAGTTGGGAAATGACTGTCGTGAATCCAGTTATGATGGATCTTCATACCCGTGAATACACCGCTGCCCATGTAGATTGCACCGATGTCGTTACCAAGCAGTGCAGTGCCAAATAGATCGTTGTATGAAATGTCAACGAATGACGGAGCATCGGAGTTCGGATTATCAATCGGATGCCAAACGAGCGTTGGAAAAATCGCTGAGCGTCCGGTGTTGTAAATCGTGTTGTGCGAGATTGTTTGGTGGGAACCAACTATGTATACTCCAGAGCAATTGTTGAACATCGAGTCAACATTCGAAATCAGGTTATTGGTTATCGAGTTGTAGCTGCCAGTTACTAAAACACCGTTGCATGAGCTCTGGTCGATGATGCTGTTTCTCAGCACATTGTGCGAACCCTTGACCATGATTCCTGTATCGAAATTGTGATCGAAGTCGAAGCCGCCATCCCACGGGTGATTGACCTTGTCATCACGAATTCTCGTTACGCTCGAAATAAATTTTGCATTTAGGCCGTCAATAACGTTGTCGTGGCTCCGCGAATCGCTCCTAATGGTTGAGGCAAAGATGCCTAAATTCTTGATGGTCACGTTGTGTCTTGCAGTCAAGTTAAAGGCCAAGTCTCGAACTTTATATTGAATTTTGTAATCGGTTATTGATTTGCGCTTTGGAATCTGCACGTAGAGTTTCTTCGCGACCTGATCGTAAAACCATTCAAAATCTGAATCTAAAAACGCCAAGTTATTGAAGAGGTAGTAAAGACCCCCCTCTTTAGGGGTGATCTGTTGGTCCTGGTGGTTACCGTCTAAGGAAACCTGGAGACTGCCCTTTGTCGAGTTGCTGAACTCTGCTGTTTGCGCAGACCAAGCATCGTTACCGCTCCAAAACTTGATGTTCCCATTGCCAGCTATTTCACTCGGCAGGTTGCTGTCTTTGAGCACTGTCGTGCTCGTGCCTGACTGCAAGTGCGCCCAATTTGGGTGAAACGCATCTCCGCCGTTTGGCCATTTGGCATTGACGCCTTCATTCGAGTTAAAAAATATCTGGTTGGTGTCATCGGTTCTCATCGATACTGAAGCAACATATTGATTTGCTTTATAGGGCTGAAACCCACCTATGGTTTGAGTTCCAAAAACGACAGCCCTCTCATTCTGATAGGACTGAAAGGTTGTTCCACTATTTGGCGTCACCGTCTCGTAATAATTTCCAGCACGGATGTTGCAAATGGCGTTGACACCGGCGGCACGAGCGCATTTTTGAATCGTCTTGAATGGAGCTTGAAGAGCCCCTGAATTCGAGTCGTTTCCTGAAGTCGAAACGAAATAGTTAGTGATTTTTGTTGCCGAATTGGCCGGAGTCATAGACAAGACAGATAGGCCTATGGCCAATGCGAGAACCAGAATTTTGCGCATGGATTTAGGCTAGCCCTCTCGGCAGCACTTGCATCGATTTGCTCCTCAACTTGACTTGCTCCCTTGCAAGTGCGGAGACAGGGAAAGTAAAACCCCGACTCTAGTGAGAAGAAACCGGGTTTTCGTGCGCTTGGATGGGTGAGGCCGAAGGCCGATGAGTCCCGACAAGCGACCAATGAAAAAAGACCCGAAGTTATCGGGTCTTTTATTGGTGCGCTTGGAGGGACTCGAACCCCCAACCTTCTGATCCGTAGTCAGATGCTCTATCCGTTGAGCTACAAGCGCTGGGTTGTTGCACTAGGCAACCTTGAAAGTTTATCTGCCCATCGCGCTTGGCGAAAGGCTTAGAAACTTTGCGGAGTCGAGAGGATTTGAACCTCCGAGGGGCTTTAGACCCCTACCTCATTAGCAGTGAGGCGCACTCGACCGGGCTATGCGACGACTCCTGAGTACAGCCTGCCTAGTTTAGCCGACAAGTTCGGCCCGAGCCAAGCCCGCTAGTTCGAGCAGGTGGTCTGACCGGCGTTGGTTCCAGTGGCCCAATCGAGCGAGTCACTCGATGATGGGCTCGGGGTTGCCGATGGCGATGCAGAAGCAGTCGGGCCAGGGGTTGCCAAGACAGCACCTGCTCCGGTGTTGGCGTTTCCTAGGATGATCGGCATGTCGTCGCGCAGCTTCTGAAACAGCACATTCGCCTGATCGTAGTTTGGCTCGACTCGGCCAGAGTATGGCGCAGGCAGTCCGCCGTGAGAAGGCACCTGCAAGAACACCATCTTGTCGAGTGAAACGTTCTTGAGCGCACTTGCAAGCGAAACGAGAGTGCCGAGGTCAGTGAGCGACTGCGAGAGCTTCATGTTTCGGGCAGCTGCGTTGGCAAGCGCATAGAGTTCGACCGGGTTGGTAAGAACCCCCGCACTCTTCACCTTGCGAACGAGTGAAGTCAGGAACACCTGCTGGTTCGAGATTCGGGCAAGGTCGGAGCCATCGCCAACACCGTGGCGAGTGCGCAAGAACTGGAGTGCCGCCTTGCCCTGCAGTGTGTATTTTCCTGGCTGCAAATAGGTCTGCGTATAAGGATCGTTGATTTCCTTTGCGACACAAACATCGACGCCACCGATTGCGTTCGACATTTCGATGACGCCATTGAAGTCGATCATTGCAAGGTATGGAATGCTCACGCCGGTCAGCTGCTCGATAGTAAGCAGCGTGCATCCTGGGCCGCCGTTTGCAAGAGTTGCATTTAGCTGACCAAGGGCCTGAGGCAAGTAGCCCGGACCGCCAGAAGTGCTCGGGCACGCAGGCCATGGCACGAGCAGATCACGCGGGAACGAAACCGCAACAGCGTTCTTTCGGTCGGCACTGATGTGAAGCAAAATCATGACGTCACTAAGGGCAGAGCTCACGTTTCCATAGCCAGCACCTTGACCCGCGCGAGTGTCGTTTCCGACGAGCAGCATGTTGATCGGACCCTTGAGGTCGGCCGCGGTGACAGCCTTCGCGCCTGGAATGGTGAGGGCGTTGCCCTTGATGGCGCTGGTGATTTGGTAGGCCGAGATACCGGCGAGGGCGATCGTGGCACCCAGGATGGCCGCCAGCCCCTTGAGCAGCAAGCCACCGAACTCCGACCCCTTCGACTGCACCTTAAGGCGGCCGTGGCGAGCGATTGCTCGTGGGGCACGCTTCTTAATAAGGGGCATCTGGGGCTTTCGGTTTGAACCAGGCGGAACTCCTAGTTTAAATAGCAAACCCCTAATCGCCAAGGCAATCAGGGGTTTCCCAGAACAACTGGAGGAAGCGGTGGGATTTGAACCGGAGGCCCGCGCTTAGCGGCGAAGTTATCGCCGCTGCGGGCCGAGACCGCGGGTTACCCTCTGAAATGATCAACTAGGCGGGAGCGCTGAACACCGCCGCTTGAAGCAAAAAGACCCAACTTTTTAGTTGGGTCTTTTTGTTTCTGAGGAAGCGGTGGGATTTGAACCCACGGTAGCTATTAACTACGACGGTTTTCAAGACCGTTCCGTTCGGCCGCTCCGGCACGCTTCCAGCCCCAAAAGTTTAGCCGAAACGTGGCCGAAAGAGAATTGCGGTTAGAGCCCGCGGCTAAAGAGAATGCCTTCGAAACCGCTGAGCACCTCGGCGACGCCGTCTTCTTCGACGCTGGCCACGGTCGCGGTCGCAGCATCGTGAACCTCCTGCGGCCCCTGCCCCATCGCGAAGCCAAAGCCACCGGCAGCTCGCGCCCACTCGAGCATCGAGATGTCGTTGCGACCATCGCCACATGCGATCACCTGGTTGGCCTTGATGCCGAGGTCAGTGCGAACCTTTTCAAGCGCGGATGCCTTGCTGACGCCTTCAGGTGAAATGTCGAGCCACGCGGTGTAACCAATCGCATAGGTCACCGAGTGAAGACCGATGCTCGAAACTATCTCGGCAAATTCATCTGCGCCGTGTTGCGGCGAAAGAACGACAACGCGCGAGACCGGCTCTTGCATCAATTCTTCGAGCGGAGTTTCGAAATTCTCGGTGCCAAGCGCATAGCGCGGGAAAGGGCGGTGGAACTTGTATGTGCCATCGATGTTCTCAACCGCGAAGTGTGCCTCTGGCAACTTTTCGATGAGTTGCGTGAGAATCTCGCGCGGGTTGAAAGTGACAACTTTGTGCGGAGCGTATCCGCGAGGTTCGTTGGGGTCGACACGAACGGTCACAGCACCATTCGAGCACACCGAGTATCCATCGTGGATTTCGAGCTCGTGCAAAACCGGAACGGTTTGTGTTGCGCTGCGACCGGTTGAAACGACAATCTCGTGACCAAGAGCACGAACGCGCTTTACCTGCTCGGCAACCTTCGGTGAAAGAAAGCCGTCGTCGTGCACGAGTGTGCCGTCGACGTCGAGCGCGATTAACCAGCGCTGGTCACCAGTTGCAATGGTCATTTAGGTGAGATGACCTCTTGGCCGCTGAGGTATGGGCGAAGTGCAGCTGGGATGCGCACCGAGCCATCTGCCTGCTGGTGAGTCTCGAGGATCGCGACCAACCAGCGAGTGGTGGCAAGGGTTCCGTTGAGGGTTGCGGCTGTGGCGGTTTTGCCATCCTCGGTGCGGTATCGCACGTTGAGGCGGCGAGCCTGGAAGGTGGTGCAGTTCGAGCTCGAGGTGAGTTCGCGGTATTGGCCCTGGGTTGGCACCCAAGCCTCAGAGTCATACTTGCGGGCCGCGCTCGAGCCGAGGTCGCCGGCTGCGGTGTCGATAACACGGTATGAGAGTTCGCACGCCTGCAGCATTGCCTCTTCGAGTGCGAGCAGCTTGAGGTGCTCTGCCTCGGCGTCTTCAGGCTTCACATAGCTGAACATCTCGAGCTTGTTGAACTGGTGAACGCGCAGGATGCCTCGGGTGTCGCGACCGGCCGAGCCAGCCTCACGGCGATAGCAGGTTGACCATCCGGCGTAGCGCAGTGGGCCATTCGATAGGTCGATGATCTCGTCGCGGTGGTAGCCCGCAAGAGCGACCTCGCTGGTGCCGGTCAGGTAGAGCTCGTCGGCTGGCAGGTAGTAAATCTCGTCTGCGTGCGCGCCAAGGAACCCGGTGCCGGCCATAACCTCTGGGCGAACCAGGGTCGGAGTAATTAGTGCTGTGAAGTCGTGCTTGGTGGCGAGGTCTAGCGCCATGTTCATGAGTGCGAGCTCGAGGCGTGCGCCCCAACCCTTCAAGAAGTAGAAGCGCGATCCGGCAACCTTCACACCGCGTTCGATGTCGATGACATCGAGCAGTTCGCCAAGTGCAACGTGGTCGCGGGGTTCAAAGTCGAATGACGCCTTGGTGCCAACTTCTTTGAGCACCTTGAAGTTCTCTTCGCCACCCGATGGAACCTCGGCGATTACGACGTTCTCGATCTGCCAAAGTATCTTGTCGCGGTCTTCGGCAGCAGCATTTGCATTCGCCTCCGCGGCCTTAACCTTGGTAGCTAGTTCTTGAGCGGCGGCAACAAGAGCGGCCTTCTCTTCCTTAGGTGCAGCGGCAACCTGCTTGCTCGAGGCGTTCTGCTCGGCACGAAGAGTTTCAAAGTTCTGAAGGGCTGCTCGCCAAGCCGAGTCAGCTGCGATGGCCTGATCGACTAGGTCTTCACTTGCGCCGCGAGCGCGCTGTGAAGCCTTGATGGCGTCTGGGTTTTCGCGAAGGAGATTTAGGTCAATCACCCGATTAGCCTACCCGAGGCCTTATGCGGGCCTCGGGTAGGTCAAATCAAACGGGATTAGCTGCGACGCTTGGCAACTCGAAGCAGCGTCGCTCCGATTGCAAGCAGTGCGAGCATCCAGGCAAACATCGCCTGCTGATCGCCACCACCGGTGTATGCCAAGCCCGACTTGTCTGGGATTGTCACGGTGATGTAAGACCAAACGACCTTGCCGGTAGCAGCCTTTACTCGGTAGCCGACTGATGCCTTGCCGAAGAAGCCGTCAGCTGGCGTGAAGGTTACGGTGCCATTGGCGTTGACCTTCCACGAACCATCGCTGTTGGTCACAGTCTTGGTTGCACAGTCAGATGCCTGGTTGCCGGCCTCACAGATGCTCACTGAGCCCGAGTTCACGGTGTCATTGCCCAGCGGAGCAATCGTGACAGGGGTTCCCTGAGTTCCATCCTTGAAGTCTGGCTTTGCGTTGTGCGTCTCAGTAGCGCTTCCGGTGCCCTGGCTTGGGCTCGGGGTAGGCGTTGCCGACGGGGTGACGCTTGGGCTTGCGCTAGGGGTTGGCTGGCCAGCTGGCGGAATGATGATGTTGTTAGCAGCGATGACGTGCGGCGTAATGCTTGCCGAGACCACCGCGCCGAGCAAGTCGGTCACCTGGTAGTTGATCGGGGTTGCATCACCGAAGAAAGTCACCAGCGGGGTAAACAACACGATGCCGGTGCTGGTGTTCACGGTGTAGGTTCCTTCGTTCGCGACAGTGCGCGAAGTCTGGGTGCACGATGGGGCGCTCTCAGTTGGGCCACACAGGAGCAGCGTGGTTGGTGCAAATGCGTTGCCGGCAGTCGCGCTGTCGTTTGCAAACGGGGTGATTGTCTGCACTCGAGCAACCTGACCCCATGACTGGTCATTGGTTGCAGTCGAAGGAGCAGCCAGCACAGGAGTGAAAACTGCCGAGGTCTTCTGCGAAGCCGCGTCAGTCACTACATAAGTGACTGATGCGCCAACTCCAACAAAACCGGTGTTAGGAACGAAAGTGACAACACCGGTCGAGGTGTTCACGGTAAAGGTTCCGTTGGCAGTGGCCACGGTAGTCGAGGTGCAACTGTTCGGGGTCTCGCTTGAGCTGCAGAGACGGGTCGCGCCCGCAGTTCCAGTGAAGCTCGAGGTGGTCGAAGCAGTAGACGCTAGCGGATCGCCCGAGGTCATCGAAGCTGGGCCGGTCGAGAACGGGTTGAAGACGACGTTGTTGTTCGCCGCCGCAATCTGAGTTCGCGAAGGTGCAATCGGAGGAAGGATGTAAGCCGCATTCACGACACCGTTGGTTGATGCATCCAAGGTTGAGGTGTTTGAAACAACGGTTCCTGAAACTGCACTGGTGTTTCCGGATCCACCCGAAGTGACCGACGAAGTTGAGACGGTCATGTTTGCGTTCTTATTAGGGAACGAAACTTTGTAGGCACCGAAGGCAAGACCGGTAAACGAGTAGTTACCCGATGAGTCAGTGACTGCGGTGAATGGGTTTCCGGTAGCCGGGTTCAGCACTGGGTTTCCTGAGGAGTCCAGCAGCGTGACGGTCACACCGCCAACACCTCGGCCACCGCCGGCTCCGGCCGCTTGACCAGACAAAGTGGCCTGGCAAGCTGACAAGGCAGGCGTGGTCACCGAAACCGTGGTCGAAGCACTGGTCAGATTCACGACAGAGGTATCAGGAAGGGTGACACTTCCGTCAGCGCTAAGGGCGACCGATTCGTCAGATAGTGATGACAATGGGCCGAGCACTGCCGGACATGCGTAGTGCACATCTGGAGTGATACAGAGTTCAGGTTCTGCACCGACCGCGGTAACGGTAGCCTGCGCGTCATCGGCAGGAGTAGTTCCAGTTCGGTTAGTGAAGTGCACCTTAAACAAAGGCTTCTGCCCAGAGTCAGTCACTGACAGTGAGCTCAGATCTACTACGCGCCCCGAACCGGTGATTGCAACGTTCGACCAACCAGCGATTGGTGTGCCGTCGTTCTGAGTCACGGTAAGAGTCGCGGCAGAATACTTGCCTGAGCCTGGGCCGGTAAGAGTGAAGTTTCTCCATGAAGTGATTGCATCGGTTTGACTGCAACCCATGCGAGGCACGATCAAGTTCGCGTCGAAAGTGACGTCAGACGGAAGCGAAGTACATCCCAAAGTTCCGAGGATTGCATCCCAGGCTTGAATCACGCCCGGGTCTCCGTTGGTCCAGATGCACTGCGAGTTGTAAGGGTCAACAGTCACGGTGTAGCGGTTAACGGCACCGGCTACAGGCCAGTTGGCACAGGCTGCTGCTGTGGCCATGTCCCAGCATCGAACCGTGGCAGAGCCATAGTTCTCGGCCCAGTAAACGCGGCTTCCCGATACGTCTGGGTTTTGACCCGCTGTCTCGTAGGCACCGTTGTTTACGGTGTTGATGTTGAAGCCAGCTGGGCGACTCAATGATGCACCCGCAAAGGTGTAGCAAGGGTTCGTTCCCATGTTGACGTAGCAGATGCCGGTGATTGCACCGCTTGCGTTTGGCAGTGGGAATACGGTGTATGCGCCTACCGACATCGTGATTGGCCAACCCGAGCATGCCGCAAAGGTTGTTGCATCGATGCAGATCGCCTTGGTGTCGGCCGAGCCATAAATCTTGCCGTCGTAGGCAACCAGGGTCGATGAAGTTGAAGCAGAGGTCAGTCCCGAGAATGAGACAGGCTGGCTACCACAAGCCGCTCCAACGCCACCGCTTGCTGCCATGTCGAGGCACTCAAGCTTTCCAGTGGTGCGCTCCCAGGTGAACAAGCGAGTTCCGCTTTGTGCGAAGGCTTCGGTTGCGTCGAATGAGTTCGCAGTAACTGGGCTGCCGGTTCCGAGCTGACGGTACGCAGCTGCTGAGCTTCCACCACAGAAAACTGGGCTGAGGATGTTGGCGATGTTTACACAAACGAATCCGGTTGAGCTCGAGGTGTTAGTAGGAACCCACAGGTGGTGGTTGGTGTTGTCAACCCAGCCTGTTGCGCGCATACGAGTGTGGTACGGAGCGATTGAGAAAGGCCAGCTGCCGCTACAGGTTGTTCCGGTGCGGGTGTGGCAGTCAATCGAGGCAGGCGAGTCATGGTGATAAACGTTGAAGATGTGGTTGGCGTTGTCGAAGAACACTGACCAACCGTCACCCGAGCCCGAAGCCGAGAAGGCGCCGCTAGGAGGAGCAACAGCGGTAGCCGTTCCAGTAGAAATCTGCTGGCCGTTTGAAGTTCCCTGTGAGTTCAAAACACCGGTTGCCTTCACCTTGGTGATTGCCGCCCAGGCCGAAGCGTTTGCCGGCGCGGTCGATGACCAGCTGCTTCCGTTGTAGTAGTAGATCGTCCAACCGTTTGGAGCGACAATTTGATTTGCCGAGCTCAACGACATCTTCGTCGGGTCGATGTTGATCGAAATGGTCTGGCTCAAAACACCGGTGTCAGACAGCGGGGCTCGCGCTGTGAAAGTTCCTGCATCGCTACAGATCACCAAGGATGTGGCTGCCGCTCCCGCTGGATTGGTGCACACCGCAGTTGCCTGGGCAGGCGCTACGGCGGTGATTCCACCAAATACGAGCGCCAAAGTTGCGATTGAGTTGAGGATGATTCGTGCGAGTTTCAAAGAGACCCCTTGTTGCGTTTGCCTGAACAAATATTCGTAATTGCGAAGTGTCGCTTAGTAAGTCTAAGCAACCCCTGCTACAACTGCGGACTAGGTGCTAGGGAAGTGTCAAGAATCGGGAAAACGATATACAAAAGGCATAAAAGCAAAGACACGATGGTCACGAGCAGAAGAAGACCGCTCCAAATCTCATCCAATAAAAATGTCGGGTTTGGGATTCTCGCGAGTAGCGACTTGAGCCAATTAAGAATCATGGGGTTAACCCCACAATCGGGCTTTCTGCCAGCGAATAGGTGCCGATTAGAGTCCCCCACCAAATCCAGCGCCGATAGCTATTCCAAGCGGGATCGCAGGTTGTAAGCGTTATCAGGTTCTCAGGCTTGAGGTGATTTGGCCAAGCCACGCCTGGAGTGCGAGTAACTACCTGGTAGTCAGCCGGAGACACAAACTTGGTGGCGAACAACTTGTACTGGTACCAGGCGTCCTGGGTGCGAACAAACACCGAGTCTCCAGCCTGCAGCTTCGGAAAATCGTAGAAGGGCTGGCCGTGAGTTACGCGGTGCCCTGCGACGGCGAAATTGCCGTATTGACCGGGCAGATCGCTAAGCGGGTAGTGGCCCACCCCGGCTGCCAAATCCTTTTGGGTCACACCTTCAAGCACCGGCAGTCCCCAAACGGCTGCTTTCAATCGGGGGATGTATAGCAGCGCGAATGGCCTGCCCTGAATCGGGACTACAGTCTGGCTGCCCGCCCACTCTTGAGATAGCTTGGCCGCAGCGCCTGCGGTAGCTTGCTGTGACTGCAGGTTGGTGACGTTGTTCTCGTAGAAAAGCCAAAGCCCGATGACGATTGCGGCGAGAACGAAAAGTTCGCCAGTTAGTCGCAGGGCCTTAGTGAGCACCTACTAATTCTTAGGCAGAACTACCGATTCGATGTATTTACGAACGGCAACGACACGACCGTGTTCCCCAGCACCAATCTCGATGCCTGCTGCATCCACGGCCCGCTTGAAAAGGTTTTCGACGGCGCGAACGGTGGTGCCGCGGCGCTGAGCAATCTCGGCGTTCGAAAGTCCGAGGGCTGCAAGGTGAAGCAAGTCGAGCTGCGAGCGCGACAGATTTGAAAGTTCGTGAGCGTCTCGATCTTGGCGCAATTCATTACCAACGCGACCGCGCAAGCTTGCGTTTATCGCTCGCAACAATAGATCTGTATCGCCCACAGATTCCTTCACGAGATAGGCGGCATCCTTGGGAACGATTTTGTTGTCGACTCCAATGGTCTTTGGCTCAGGGATGTTCGTCAGAAAAACGAGGCCCAGCTCGGGTGCGTCTTGGCGAAGGATGCGAGCGAGATCGAATCCATTGGGGCCGTGCCCAAGTTCAACGTCGATAATCGCGGCATCCGGGTCGAAAGCAGAGGCTACCTTTACAGCTTCGGCTGCGTTTTCTGCAGTAGCGGTTTCAAAGCCTTCTTTTTCTAAAAGATCGGTGATCAGGGTGCGCATAAATGCGTTGTCTTCGACAACTATTAGACGACGAGCGCTTGGCAATGAAACCCCTTTCACCTCTAGATTTACATATAGGGCTTGTGAGCCATTGGCAAATGTTCTCCATTGAGAACTTATTTAGGAGGCGACGTGGGGCTTAACACCGCGCAAGTCGCCGTTATCTACTACCCAGAGAAGGTGAACCTGGCCAAGCTGCGCAAGGCGGTTGACTCAGTGGCTACCACCAAAGCCTTCAAGTCAACCCTGTGGATCAAAACCGATGCCAAGAACACCGGTGCGAAACAAGCCACGGATGCGCTTGCCAAGAAGGTCACGCACATTTTGGTTGCCGGGGGTGACGGCACGGTTCGCGATGTGCTCGAAGCCATTGCGCGCTCTGGGGCTCAAGTCTCGGTCGGCGTGATTCCCTCTGGCACCGGCAACGTTCTTGCGCGCAACCTTGGCGTCGAGCTGAACTCGCTGAACACCCAGGTTCGTCGCGCGATCTCGGGCATCGCCCATCCGATCGATATGGGCATCGCGCGAATCATTCATCAAGACGGAACGCGCGAGGAGCGCCTGTTCGCAGTGATGGCGGGGCTCGGGCTCGACGCGAAAATCATGCTCACCACTGACGCAGAAAAGAAGCGTCGCCTCGGATGGATCGCATATGTCGAAACTGGGCTGAAGGCCATCCCGTTGAAATATCAGCGCATGAGTGTGCAGGTCGATTCGGGCGAACCCCAGCCAGTGCGGGTCGTCACGCTGCTGGTCGGCAACGTCGGTTGGTTGCCAGGGCGTTTGTCGATGATGCCCGATGCCGCAATGGACGATGGTGTGCTCGATGTTGCCGCGATCGGCCCGTATCACTTCTGGCAGTGGATCGACCTTTGGTCGCGCGTGACCATCGGCAACAATGTGGTTCGCGTTTCACGCATTGGTCGAAAACTCTTGGATGCGACTGCCGACGTCAAGACTTTGGAAAACATGGCCGGCAAGAAGATTCGCATCAGCCCAGACGAACCGGTTGAGTTGCAACTTGATGGCGATGCAGTCGGTGTTGTTGCCGAAGTTGAATTCGAGGTTAAACCGCGCGCGGTTTTGATTCGCAGTTAGTGAGTTTGCGTCACCGCGACTAGCGCAGCTTCTTCAACCACGCTTCTGCCGCGTCGAACTCTTGGTTCGAATTGTTTCCGCGGTGAATCGACTGCTCTTTGTCAGCGCGAGGGTATGAACCCAAGAACACAACGCGTGGGCTGAATCGGTGCAAACCCTTTAGAGCCTCGGCGACTGCCTCGTCCTGCAGGTGGCCCTCGACGTCGATGTTGAAGCGATAGCGACCCATGCGATCGCCGATTGGTCGCGATTCGATTCGCGAAAGGTTCACTCCACGAGCGGCGAACTGCTCGAGCATTTCAAGAAGCGCACCCGGGCGGTCGTTCGGCAGCTCGACAATCACCGAGGTCTTGTCGCGACCGGTGCGCGCAGGCACGGCGCTGGCCAGACCAATCTGAATGAAGCGGGTCTGCGCGTGCTTGTTATCGCCGATGTTGCGAGCCAAGACCTTGAGGTCGTAGTGATCGGTGATGGTCGAAGCTGCAACGGCAGCCTCGGCGGTCGATCCCTCGAGCAGGTCGGCGGCCGCGGCCGCGGTCGAGGTGGCAGGCAGGTGGCGGTGCTTAGGCAGGTGCTCGGCCAGCCACTTGCGGGTCTGGGCATAGGCAACCGGGTGGGTTGCAACGGTGCGAACATCCTTGAGAGTCACGCCCTTGGCGGCAACCAGGTTGAACGAGATTGGCACCAGGTATTCGCCATAGATGCGCACGTTGTCGGTGGCGGCAAGGGCATCCAAGGTGGCTGAAACGCCGCCCTCAATCGAGTTTTCAACTGGGATGATCGCCCGCTGGGCCTTCTTGGAAAGCACCAGGTCGATGGCCTCTTGCACGTTGCTGACCGGGCGGTGGGTCTGGCCCTTGGCCTCGGCAACCTGGCCGAGAGCAAGCTCGGTAAACGTGCCGATCGGGCCTAGGTATGCATAAACCCGCTTGACCGAACCGTTACCTGATTTCTTTGCCATGGATAAAGGTTAATGGTCAAAATTGCTACATGACAGAGCGAGCCGGGCAAAAAGCGCAGCCAGAAGACCTGATTGACGTAAGCCGACTTATCGATGCCTATTACGACATCAAGCCCGACGTCACCTTGCTCGAGCAGAAGGTTGCCTTCGGAACAAGCGGTCACCGCGGCACCGCGCTGAACGGTTCGTTCAACGAAGATCACATCGCGGCAATCACTCAGGCCATTGTCGAATATCGTCGACACGAAAACATTCACGGCCCAATCTATGTCGGCAAGGATACTCACGCGCTTTCAGGCCCTGCGCAAGAAACAGCGCTCGAAGTTCTCGCTGGCAACGATGTTGTTGCACTCATTGATCTGCTCGATGGCTACACGCCGACTCCAGCGGTGTCGGTTGCAATCATCAATCACAACGCGAAGCTCGCGGCAGGCAGCTCCCAACTTGCCGATGGTCTGGTCATCACTCCGTCACACAACCCACCGACCGACGGCGGCTTCAAGTACAACCCTCCGCACGGCGGCCCAGCAGACTCGGATGCCACTAACTGGATCGCAGCACGCGCGAATGAAATCATCCTCGGTGGAATGCGCGAAGTGAAGCGTGCGAAAGCAAACGCGGGCGAATTCGATTTTCGCGAGAACTACATTTCGCAACTCGGCGATGTGCTCAACATGGATGCAATTGCCGGCAGCAACGTAACAATCGGTGCAGATCCGATGGGTGGCGCGTCGGTCGACTACTGGGGCGAGATTGGTTCGCGCTACAACCTGAAGCTCACCGTTCTCAACCCGAACGTCGACTATCAGTTCGGCTTCATGACCCTCGACTGGGATGGCAAGATCCGCATGGATTGTTCATCGCCTCACGCGATGGCCTCGCTCATCGAGGATCGCGACCGCTACGACATCTCAACCGGAAACGACGCCGACGCAGACCGTCACGGAATCGTCACTCGCGATGCCGGCCTGATGAACCCGAACCACTTCTTGGCAGTCAGCATCGACTATCTCTATCGCAACCGCGCGGGCTGGAAGCCCAGTGCTGCCGTGGGCAAGACCATGGTTTCGTCTTCGATGATCGACCACGTCGTTGCCAGGCTTGGTCGCAAGTTGATTGAGGTTCCGGTTGGTTTCAAGTGGTTCGTGCCTGGGCTGATTGACGGCTCGGTCGGCTTCGGAGGCGAAGAGTCTGCGGGAGCTTCGTTCCTGCGCAAAGACGGAACCTCATGGTCGACCGACAAAGATGGCCTTCTGCTTGCTCTGCTTGCAAGCGAGATCACTGCGGTGACCGGCAAGACTCCGAGCCAGCACTACACGGCTCTCACCGAAAAATTTGGCGCACCTGCATACGAACGAATCGACGCGCCGGCAAGCATCGAGCAAAAGAGCAAGCTCGGAAAAATCTCTGCCGATGCGGTCACCGCAAGTGAGCTTGCAGGCGAGCCGATCAAGCAGGTGTTAACTCACGCACCTGGAAATGGCGGCGCACTCGGTGGCCTGAAGGTTGTCACCGACTCTGCGTGGTTTGCCGCGCGACCATCGGGAACAGAAAACGTCTACAAGATTTATGCCGAGTCATTCAAGGGCGATGCGCACTTGCGCGAAGTTCAGGTTGCCGCGAAAGATCTCGTCGACAAGGTTTTGAACTAGTTCAGATATTTCGGCGCCGCTGGCAAACCGAAATACTTTTCGAGCACGACCTCGCCCGCGTTGTGCATGGCAACTGAAATGTCGACGCCGACGAAGCGGATGTGCCACGGCTCATACTGATAGCCGGTGTATGCGGTCTGCCCCTGCGGATAGCGAATGATGAAACCGTATTTGTAAACATTCGCGGCCAACCAATTCGAGGCTTTGGTTCCGCCGAAATTTGTGATCTTGCATCCGAGCGCTGTTGTTGAAACGTCGATCGCCAACCCGGTTTGATGTTCGCTATAGCCAGGATGCGCTGCCAAATTCTCTGCGACCGCTTTGCCATAGCGCGAAACATCGCGGTTGTAAGTGCTGGTCTGAGTGGCAAAGCTGCGATAGCCACTGTTTAGGCAGAGGGTGCCGGCACCGGCTGCTGCCATAGCCTTCTTCACCGCGCGATAGCCGTTAGCCGCGGGCACCGCCAGCGGCAACCACTTGTCGAGCACCGGTTTGTAGGTCAGAGGGTTCAGTGGGCGGGTCTTGTTGACCACGACCTGGGGTGAGGCCGCGGTCTCATAGTCGTATGGGCTGGCCGATGGGGTTTCCGCGTAGGCAGGGGCCGCGACAAATGCACCTAATAAAGAGGTAAGACCGAGCGAAACGGCTAATCCGAGGGGAATAATCCTGTTAATCACAGGCTTAAATACCCTTGAAGGGCTTAGGCGTTTAGGCTGGAACACGGCTCAAGCCTAAGTCAGGCAAGTTAGCAACCCCCGAAAGAAGAGGCCTCTAATGGCACGCGAAAAATCTGCGGCAGCGAAAGAGATGGCTGCGCACACCGGTGAGATGTCTCACCGCCAAATTCTGTTGGTCCTTGTTGGCCTCATGTCAGGAATGTTCCTGTCGGCACTCGACCAGAGCGTTGTCGGTTCGGCAATGCGAACCATCGCAGACGACCTCAAGGGTCTCGAGTTGCAGGCATGGGTTACCACCATGTACCTGATCACCTCGACTGTGACCACTCCTATCTATGGCAAGCTCGGCGACATCTTCGGTCGTCGTCGCCTATTCATCTTTGCGATCTCGATCTTCTTGTTCGGTTCGCTGCTCTGTGGCTTCGCGGCAGACATGTGGCAGCTCGCCGCATTCCGCGCGGTTCAGGGTCTCGGTGCCGGTGGTTTGTTCTCACTCGCGATCACCGTTCTTGCTGACATCGTTCCTCCACGTGAGCGAGCTCGCTACCAGGGCATGTTCCTCGGCGTATTCGGAACCTCTTCGGTTCTAGGCCCAGTTATCGGTGGTCTCTTCGCAAGCGCACCACAGATTCTCTGGATCAACGGATGGCGTTGGGTCTTCTTGATCAACCTGCCAATCGGTGCGATTGCACTGTTCATGGTTTACACCTTCTTGCACGTTCCACACACTCCAAAGAAGCACCGCATCGACTACTGGGGTGCAATCACCATCGTTATGGCTGTCGTTCCATTGCTCGTGGTTGCAGAAAACGGTCAGGGCTGGGGCTGGGGCTCAGCTAGCTCGATCAGCATGTATGTAATCGGTGGCGTCGGAATCATCGCGTTCATCATGGCCGAGCGTGCCGCAAAGCACGAAGCGCTATTGCCACTCGTTCTGTTCAAGTCGACCGGATTCACTATGTCGACCATCCTTGGTGTCATCGTTGGTGTTGGCATGTTCGGTGGAATGATGACCCTGCCGCTGATTCTTCAGATTGTCGACGGCGCGACTCCGACTCAGTCGGGCTTCATGATGTTGCCAATGGTTATGGGTCTGATGATTGCAACCGTGATCTCGGGTCAGTACACCCGCAAGACCGGCAAGTACCGCATCTTCCTGAGCCTCGGAACCGGCCTGTTCTTGATCGGCTACGTCTACATGATTGGCTACAGCGCAAGCCAGCCTTACTGGTGGGTCGCAATCGGCATGGTCGTCATCGGTCTTGGCCTCGGCCAGCTGATGCAGACCCTGACATTGCTCAGCCAGGGCTCGGTGCCTGCATCTGAGGTTGGTGTTGCGACTTCGTCTGCAACCTTCTTCCGTCAGATGGGTGGAACCCTCGGCGTGGCAGTGTTCGTCTCGATTCTGTTCAACAGCCTCGGCACCAACATCGGCAACGCGTTCAAGAACCCAGCAACCATTGCTGGAATCAAGGCCGCAGTCACCGACCCGAAGGTGCTTGCCAACCCTGCAAACCAGGAGATCCTGAAGGCGATGCAGCCTGGCAGCGGTGCAGCCGCAGGCCTCGGCGACAAGATCAAGACCGACTCGTCGTTCTTGACTCACATCGACTCGCGTTTGGCTAAGCCGTTCTTGGATGGCTTCGCTCAGTCGGCATCGACCGTGTTCACCTGGGCGGCAGTCGTCGTCGCAGTTGGCTTCGTAATGTCGTTCTTCATCAAGGCTCCTGCTCTTCGCAACACCTCGGCAAGCGCTGAGGCGTCTGCAGCGGCAGCAGCTCACTAAGAACCTGCTTCACACAAAACCCCGTCGGTTTCGGCGGGGTTTTGTTTTATCCTTGAAGCACACGGGAGTTCGGTGTCACCGATCTGAGAGGAAGCCTGAAGGCTTCGACCGTCAAACCTGATTTGGGTAATGCCAACGAAGGAAGGAAAAATGACCAGTTCGATTTCACGCAAGTTTTTGCGCGCAGCAGCACTGACCGCCGCAATCGCAATCGGTGCCATAACACTCACGGGATGTGCATCCAAGCCAGCACACGAAATCACCGTCGTGGTTCACGACAGCGTTGTGATCTCGAAAACTCTGCTAAACGATTTCTACAAGCAGACCGGAATCACCGTCGACCTGATCAAGGCCGGGGATGTTGGCACGATGACAAACAAGATTGTGCTCACCAAAGACTCACCAATTGGCGATGCCGTTTATGGAATCGACAACACCTTCGCCGGTGTTGCCTATGCGCACAAAATCATCGACGGTCAACTAACCGCGATTGACTACGGCGACGTTTGCCTTAACTATGACAAGGCCTGGTTCTCGACCCACGAGCAAAAGGCGCCGAAGTCGATTGACGACCTGACCAAGCCGGAGTTCAACGGCCTCACCGTAATCGAGAACCCGAACGACTCTTCAACCGGACTTGCGTTCTTGGCGGCCACTGTTGCGCGCTTCGGTGCAAACGGCTGGCAGTCATACTGGACCGCACTAAAGAACAACAACGTGAAGGTCGACGCCGGCTGGGAAGACGCCTACTACACAGACTTCAGCGGTTCATCGGGCAAGGGCGCCTACCCGATCGTGCTGAGCTATTCGTCATCGCCTGCCGATGAGGTTCGCGCCGACGGCCAGAGCCAGACCGCCGCGGTGCTGTCAGGTTGTTACCGTCAGACCGAGTATGCCGGTGTGCTTGCCGGTTCCAGCCACCGAGCAGACGCGGCCAAGTTCGTTCAGTTCTTGCTGAGCGACGAAGTTCAGCAGTCGATTCCTGAGGCTATGTTCATGTATCCGATTGTGGCCTCGACCAAGCTGCCTGATGCCTGGGCTCAGTTCGCCCCGGCCGCCAAACTGCCGCTCGGTGGCAACCTGGATGTGAACGCCAACCGCGCTAGCTGGCTGAAGGCATGGACCGCCATCTTCGGCTAAACCGCAGGGGTCAGGTCACACGGCTGGCCCTGTGGAGCGCACCAGCGCTGTTCATCGCAGTGCTGTTTTACTTGCCGCTCGGGTCGATTCTGATCCGCGGGCTGAACCCAGACACTCTGAGCGTGCTCGCTGACCACGATGTGCAAAACGCAATTTGGTTCACGCTTGCTCAGGCCGGCGCATCCGTGCTGCTAGCTCTCGCAATCGGCTTGCCTCTCGCCTACCTGCTCTATCGCCGCACTTTCTTTGGCGCCGCCGCACTTCGCAACTTTCTTGTAATTCCATTTGTGCTGCCGACCATCATCGTGGTCATCGCACTGCAACCGATTCGCGTTCTGCCAGCGCCAATCGCAATCGTGATCGCCAATCTGTTTTTGAACCTGTCTCTTGTAATTCGAATTGTCGGCAGTGTCTGGCGCAACATCGATTCCAACTTGGATGACGCTGCCGCGCTCGATGGTGCGAACACTCTGCAGGTAGTGACCCGCGTGCACCTGCCGATCTTGCGTCAGGCGATTGGCTCAGCCGTGGCACTGGTGTTCTTGTATTGCGCCACGAGTTTTGGAATCGTGCTGGTTTTCGGTTCGCCGAGGTACCAGTCGATCGAAACAACGACCTACTTCGCGTTGAACGAGCGACTCGACTTCAACACCGCAAGCGCGTTGGCAATTGTACAGACGCTGATTACTCTGATTGCCTTTGCGCTCTCGTCGCGCAACAGCGAGCCAGCCACCGAAATCGAAACTCGTGTGCCTCGACGTGCATCGGCACTCGGTGCAATTATCGGTAGCACATTTTTGATTGGCTTTTTTGTAATTCCACTCGCGTCGATTTTGATTCGCGGGCTCAACCTCGATGCACTCGCGAGCCTTTCGACCCTCGGCAACCGAGGCCTGCTCGACATCAGCGTCTGGCAAGCAATCGGCAACTCACTTCGCAACGCGGCCATCGCAGCAGCGCACGCCACCACCCTCGGCACTCTGGTGGCCCGGCTTTCGGCCGGTCGCGCCTGGCTGCAATCGGCGTGGCTGTTGCCTCTCGGCGTATCGAGCGTGATGCTCGGCTTCGGCTATCTGGTCAGCTTCGGCTCTGGCCCGCTGCCGCTGCGCTCTTCTTGGATGGTCGTGCCGTTGGTTCAGGCCATCTTGGCCACGCCACTCGTGGTGCGGCAGGTTGCCGCGGCCTACGCGGGCATCCCGACTGAACTGGCCGAGGCTGCCGCGAACGCAGGTGCTGGCGGCTGGCAGATTTGGCGACACATCGAGGCTCCGCTGATCGCCACTGCCATCCGCAACTCGGCGGCATTTGCGCTGCTCGTATCGCTCGGTGAATTCGGAGCCGCCTCGCTGCTGAGCTTTGGCGATCAGGCCACCTTGCCCGTTGTGCTCTATCGACTCATCTCACGACCAGGCGCGCAGAACTACTCGATGGCGTTGGCAGCAGCCGCGCTGTTGATCATCTTGGTGTTTGTGGTTGTGGCGCTAACTTCTGTTCGCCGCCGCAAGCAATAGCAGCGCAAATAATCTGCACGCCAATTACTTGACGAGTTCGAACTCGACTCCGTCGCGAGCAAGTCGCTCGGTGATTACCGCAATCGACTCTGCGTTCTGATCGATCAAAGCAAATCGGCGACCGAGCTTCGCAGCAACGGCACCAGTTGTTCCGGACCCAGCGAAGAAGTCGACGACCAAGTCACCTTCGCGCGAAGATGCTTGAATGATGCGTCGAAGAATTCCCTCGGGCTTTTGCGTCGGATACCCGGTCTTTTCTTTGCCGGTTGGCGAAACAATCGTGTGCCACCAAACATCCGTCGGAAGTTTGCCGAGCTCAACTTTCTCTGGAGTCACTAGTCCCGGTGCCATATATGGCTCACGATCGACACTGCTGCTATCGAAGTAGTAGTTCTTCGCATCCTTGACGTAAACCAAAATCGTGTCGTGCTTTGATGGCCAGCGATTCTTCGCCTTGCCGCCGTAGTCGTATGCCCAAATGATTTCGTTCAAAAAACACTCGCGACCAAAAAGCGCATCGAGCAAAACCTTGGCATAGTGCGCCTCGCGATAGTCGAGGTGCAGATAGAGCGTGCCGGTCTGCCCCAGGATGCGCCAAGCCTCTTCGAGGCGAGGCTCGAGAAAACTCCAGTAGTCGGCGAACTCATCGTCGTAGCTCAGCACGGTGGTGCGAATGATCTCGTAGCTCTGGCCCTTGAAGCCAACGCGGCCGCCACCCTCGACGCGTCGCGTGGTTGAGGCCCCGCGCTCTTGCTTGCGACCGGTGTTGAAAGGTGGGTCGATGTAGACCAGCTGCGCCGAACCGTCAGGAATAGACTGCAGATGCGTCAGGTTATCCCCGAAGTAGAGGCGATTACTGATCGCGTTTGCTGGCACAGAAAGAGATTAACAGCATGGACACCAAGGTCATTCACAACGCAGAGCAGCACCGCTACGAGATTTGGCTAGAGGGCGAAAAGGTAGGCCACGCCGACTACAGCCTTCGCCCTGGTGAGATCCACTTTGTGCACACCGAGGTCGACCCGGCTCAGCAGGGCAAGAACCTCGCCGCGATCTTGATGCACGCGACACTCGACGATGTTCGTGCGAACCGCACCGAGAAGGTCGTTCCGGTTTGCAGCTATGTCGTCAAATACATGGAGAAACACCCTGAGACCCAAGACCTATTGCTGAATCCAATCGAGGATGCAATTGCCGCCTGCCAGTGGAAGCCTAAGCAGGCCTAGCCCACTTCACGCACTGCGCGGGTCAGCGCCCAATCGACCCTTTGATCCACGCGATCACATCGGCGATAACTTTTTCGCCGCCAACTTCGTTCAACGCTTCGTGGCGCATGCCCTCATAAATAATTAGCGTGACGTCTTCGACACCAGCACGTCGGTAAGCATTCAGCAACATCTTGTTGCCGCGCTCTGCACCCAGCGGGTCTTCACTTCCGGCGAAGATCAGAATCGGCATGTCACTGCGAAGCTTCTTGCTCGGCAGGCCCAAAATCTTGGATGCATTCAGCAACCCGAACGCCTTTGCCGCGGGCTCAGGGAAACACAGCGGATCATTCATAAAGGCGTGGCCGACTCTTTCGTCGCTAGACAGCCATTCTTTTCCGCTGCCGCCGGGAGTGCCATCCCAGCGTTTATTGAAGCCGTTGCTCGGAACGATGCCAGGCAGCAGCAGGGTCGAGCCGCTGAGAATCGCGCCGAAGTATTCGCTCGGGTGGCGGTTAATCAGGCGCTGCGACATCATCGCTCCAAGCGAGTGCCCAAACAGGATGATCGGGGCCGCGGGATTCTCGGCCCGAATTAGTTCGGTCAGCTGGTGCACCTCGGCCATGGTCGCGGTCATGCCGCCTGGCCCTAAAAAGCCGAGGTTCGGGGTGATGCCCGCCTTGATCATTGACTGGCCGGTTTGGCCGTGGCCGCGGTGGTCATCCGAGTAGACCGAGAAACCGGCCCGGTTCAGGGCCGCGGCCACGTGGTCATAACGCCGTGAGTGCTCGCCGAGGCCATGCACCAGCTGGATTACGGCCTTCGGCTCGACCACCGGCCACTCGAAGAAGGTGATCTCGATGCCCTGGGCATCCTTGAAGGTGCGGGTCAACGGCAGTGTTGTCATGGCTTCACCATAGCCCCACCCTGCCAATTCCCAGACTTCCAGAGGTCTTACGGCTTGTTCCCAGACTTCTCCCAAGTAGCCTGAACACACTTTGGACATGGAACAAACCACAAAGCGCCCACTGATCTTGGTCAAGCCCAAGACCAGCGTTCGCCTTGGCGTGCGCAAATGGAACGAACTCAAGCGCGGCCAGGACATCATCGAGACTCTCGCCTGGGCGACCGTGGTTTTTGTTACCGCAATCTTCTTCATCGATGGTGGCGTCAAAGACCTGAGCAGCGCTCAGAGCATCACCAGCGCAATCGATCGCCTCACCGCACTGGTCGCAACCGATTTGCTTCTCATCGACATTCTTCTTGTTTCGCGAATTCCTTGGATTGACCACTACTACGGTCAAGACAAGGCAACCGTCGCGCATAAAAAACTTGGCAAGCCAATTCTTTATCTGGTTCTCGCCCACTTCTTCTCATCGGTTCTGCAGTATGCACTCGGTGATGGCAAGAACGTAATTTCAGAGTTCTTCGCAATGCTTCAGATTCAAGATCTTCTTTTCGGAACCTTCGCACTGGTTCTGATGGTTGCCGTCGTTGTCACATCGCTGAACTTCGCACGCAAGGCGATCACTTACGAAGCTTGGTACCTCATCCACGTTCTTTCTTATGGTTCGGTTCTCGCAGCGATTCCTCACCAGTTCTCAACTGGCAATGACATCGCGGGCAAGCCAATCGCTCAGGTCTACTGGATCTCGTTCTACCTATTCGTTCTGGTGAACGTAGTTTGGTACCGCATTGCTCGCCCGATTGTTCGCTCGATGCGCGCATCGGTTCGTGTTGCCGGCGTGGTTCGCGAATCAAGCGACACCGTTTCGGTTTACGTCACCGGTCGCAAGGTCGCAACTCTCGCTGGCGAAGCTGGTCAGTTCTACATGCTTCGCATCATGACCCCATCGCAGTGGTGGAGGCCTCACCCATTCTCGATCTCGGCTGCACCGAACGAAAACTTCGTGCGCTTCACTATCGGAAACCGTGGTGACGACACCGCGATGATGCAGCACCTGAAGCCAGGCACCCGCGTGATGCTCGAAGGCCCATACGGTGTATTCACCGAAGACCGTCGCACCAAAGAGAAGGTCGTTTTGATGGCCGCCGGCATCGGTGTTCCGCCAATCCGCGCGCTTGCAGAGTCGATGGCAGCTCGCCCAGGCGACGTCACTATCGTCTACCGCCTGCGCGACCAGGGCGATGCTTCGCTGCTCGAAGAGGTTCGCGAGATCGCACGTCGTCGTGGCTTCCACCTGCACATCCTTGATGGCAAGCGCGGCATCGGCACTTCTTGGATGAACGT
>CAITNA010000125.1 GCA_903893675.1 uncultured Micrococcales bacterium | reverse complement strand
CTCGAGTGGGCAATCAGCCACCCAGATTCGCTCGACCGACTTGCAGTCATTGCGGCTCCACCGGTTTCGGCAGCAGACCAGATCGCACTGAACTCGGTTCAGGTCGAGGCAATCAAGACCGACCCGCTGTTCAACGGCGGCAGCTACTACGACGCTAAGGCTGGCTTCGGCCCACACCGCGGCTTGGCACTCGCTCGTCGCATGGCCTTGCTCAACTACCGCTCGCCTAGCGAACTCAACGAACGCTTTGCGCGCAGCTGGCAGTCAGATGTAGACCCGCTGAACGGCAAGGGTCGCTTCGCGGTCGAGAGCTACCTCGACTTCCACGGCAACAAGTTCACTCGTCGCTTCGACGCGAACTCATACATCACACTGGTCAACGCGATGAACTCACACGACATTGCTCGCGATCGTGAGTCGGTGCAAAACGCGCTGTCGCGCATCCGTGCGAAGTCGCTTGTGGTTGGCATCACCAGTGATCGACTGTTTCCGCTCGATGGTCAGCAGATAATCGCGGCGGGAATCGACAAGAAACTATTGGTCGGAAAGAAGTTGCACGTAATCGACTCGGACTTCGGCCACGACGGTTTTCTTATTGAGCGTGAAGCGGTTGGCCCGCTTTTGGCTTCGCTGCTAGCGAGCTAAGTCGCACGTTCGCATAAATCAGCAGCAGCATGTAGCCCAGGTTTCGGGTGACTAGCAACAGCAACCCAGGAACCTCGCCGTTCAAAATCGCGCCATAGAACGTTGGGTATATCAGCTCGGTTAGCAGAGCAATTACCGCGACCGAAATCATCGGCAAGCGCCAGCGTTCTGCGCGATAGAGCACACCAAGGATGATCGGGATGGCCAACCAGGTCACGTACTGTGGCGAACCAACCTTGTTGAAGAAGATCAGGTCTAGAACCGCGGTCAGGGCCGCAACAGGAATGATCTCGCGGTAGTGGCGGCCGGCGCGCTGTGCTCGCCAGGTAAGCCAGAAGGTAATCAGGAATGCGATGCCAAGGGCCGCGCTCATCAACGATGCCGCGATTGCGGTGCCGCTGCCTGCAACCTGGAAGGTCATCATGCGCTCGTCGTAATAACTAACGGCGTTGCCGATGCCGAACTTCGACGCAAAAACAAAGATGCTCGAGATTGGCGCTTCGAGCTGAAGACCACGAACCTGCTGGTCTTTCAAAAAGCCGAACATATGCTGGTTTCCGCCGAGCAAAAAGCCGATCACCAGCACGACGCCAGAGGTGGCGAGGGCCGACACAATAATGCGCAGCCAGTGTTTCGAACCTGCAACAGCAGGCATCACAATTGCCACCGGCCAAATCTTGAGCCAAGCCGCAAAGGTGAACCAACCGGTCGATTGGGTCAGATGCTTGCGGGTCATCTGAATCACGCCAATGATTGCGATCACGCAGCTGATGGCATCGATGCGAGAGATCGAAACCGGGCCAAGTGCAACAAGGAAGCAGACCCAGAACCAGGCAGCCAAGAAGTTGTTCTTCGAATCTTCATCGCGCTTGCCGAACTTGACCAGCAGCGAAAGTGCAAACAGATCGAGGATGGTCGTCATGGTCAGCCAGCCAGCCTGAAAGTCATTCGGATTGATGATTTCAGAAACCCACATCGGCAACTGCGCTGGGAACGGATAGACCCAGGAAATGTTGATTCCATAGATCTGGTGGCTCTGGAGCATCCAGTCGACCCACGGCTTGTATGCGAACAAAATGTCGCCCATCGGAGTGCCCTGCCCGTTCAGTCCGATGTAGATCAACCACAGGTGAGCAATCAGCGCGACCAGCATCAGAAGCGGGTAACTCTGCCAGAAACGGCGGCTGGCGGGCATGCCGGCGAACTCTGCAGGTGTCTGGGTCATGGTGAGACTTTTCTGTAATTTCGTAAAAATACGCTGAGAGAATTACACCATGAGCAAACTGTTTAGCCCGATAAACCTGCGCGACCTTGAACTGCACAATCGCGTCTTTTTAGCTCCGATGTGCCAATACAGCTGCGAAGACCGCGACGGAGTTCCGGGCGACTGGCACTTCACCCACCTGGTCTCGCGTGCAATCGGTGGTTTCTCGCTGATCATCACCGAGGCAACCGCGGTCTCGCCAGAAGGCCGCATCACTCCTTGGTGCACCGGTATTTACACGGATGCACAAATCAATGCCTGGCATGGAATCACCGACGCAATTCGTGAAGCCGGTTCGCGCTCGGCAATTCAGATTGCTCACGCTGGTCGAAAGGCCTCGACCTATCGCTCGTGGAGCGGCTCGGGCTCTGTGCCAATCGAGGATGGCGGATGGCAGACCATCTCATCGAGCGACCAGGCGTTCACCGGTTATGCGGCTCCGCGCGAGCTGACCACATCCGAGGTTTATGACGAGATTGCAAAGTGGGGCAAGGCTGCAGCCAACTCGGTTCGCGCTGGCTTCGACGCTCTCGAGATTCACGCGGCACACGGCTACCTGATTCACCAGTTCCTCTCACCTATCACCAACCAGCGCAGCGACGAGTTCGGCGGTTCGCTAGAAAACCGCGCTCGCTTCCTGCTCGAAATCGTCAAGGCGATGCGCGCTGCGATGCCTGACGGTATGCCGTTGATCATTCGCTTCTCGGCTACCGACTATCGCGAAGATGGCTGGGACATCGAGCAGACCAAGCAGGTCTCGGTTTGGTGCGCTGAGCTCGGTGTCGACTTGTTCGACATCTCTTCTGGTGGACTCATCACGGGCGTAACGATTCCGACGGGGCCTGGCTATCAGGTGGCCCTTGCCACCGCAGTTGGCTCGGTTGTCGACGAGGCTGTCTCTGCAGTCGGTCAGATCACCGATGCGCAGCAGGCTGCTCAGATTGTCGAGTCAGGGGCTGCCGATGTGGTTTCGATTGGCCGTGCGGCCCTGCGCGACCCATACTGGCCACTGCGGGCAGCAGCCGAGCTTGGTGCTGAGATTCACTGGCCACACCAGTATGAGCGCGGCACCTGGCCTAAAAAGTAACTGGTTTCGCGGGCACTAGCCCACTGTGAGACCCTAGCGCTGGGTGGCGTCGGTAACTTCACCGACGAGCTCTTCGAGGATGTCCTCTAGGAACAGCACTCCGAGCACCGTGCCGCTCAGGTCAAAACTCTTGGCCATGTGCGCGCCGACTCGCTTCATCGATGCCAGTGCATCTTCGAGTTCGGTTTGGTTCGGCAGTGCGATTAGCGTGCGAATGCGTTTTGCCGGCATCGGCTTGTCCATCTCGTCGTCGCGCAGGTCGATGACATCCTTGAGGTGCACATAGCCGACGATTTCGCCATCTGAAGTAAGTGGGTAGCGCGAGAAGCCGTGCTTCGCAGCCGCGGCTTCGATCTCGCCTGGGGTTACCGACTCGTCGAAGGCAATCAGGTCCTTCAGCGGAATCGCGATGTCTTTGACTTGCTTCTCGGTGAACTCGAACGTGTTCGAAAGGGTTCCGGTGGCATCCTGCAAAACGCCTTCGCGAGTCGAGTGCTCGACGATATCTTCGACCTGGTCGAGGGTGAAGGCAGTGTTTGCGTCGTCGCGAACCTTCACGCCGAAAATTCGCACGAATAGGTTCGCAGCCGCGTTCAGGAAAATCACGATTGGGCGAACCACCTGCGCGACTCCATAGAGAAGTGGCACGAGAATCAGAGCCGCACGCTCAGGAACCGAGAAAGAAATGTTCTTCGGAACCATCTCACCGAACACTACGTGCAGGAACGAAACCAAAATCAGTGTGACGATGAAGGCAATCGTGTTTGAGGTTTCGGTGCTGAACGACGCCAGCAGCGGCTGCAGAAGTTCGTGAACGCTCGGCTCAACAATCAACAGGATGAGCAGCGAACAAATCGTGACGCCGAGCTGCGTAGTGGCAAGCATCAGCGAGACCTTTTCCATGGCCTTGATGGTGATCTTTGCAGGGCGGCTGCCGGCCTCTGCGCGCGGCTCAATCTGGGCTCGACGGGCAGACATAACTGCGAATTCAGCGCCGACAAAGAACGCGTTGCCCAGCAATAGCAAGGCAAACCAGCCGATTCCGGCCCAGGCGCTACTCATCGCCGGCCTCCTCTGGGCTGAAGCGAACGCGGTCGACTCGGCGGCCATCCATGCGTTCTACGCGAAGCGAACCGCCGTCGATCTCGACGCTGTCGCCGACTTTCGGAATGCGACCGAGCACGGCCATGATGTAGCCGCCGACGGTCTCGTAAGCTCCACTGTCTGGAACGTTGATCGCCATCTCTTTGAGCTCATCCGGGCGAATCATGCCTGGGAACAAAATGCTCGAGTTTGCACCGCGCGTCACGCCTGGGCGCACGCGGTCGTGTTCGTCGCCGAGCTCGCCGACGAGTTCTTCGACCAAGTCTTCGAGAGTCGCGATTCCCGCGGTGCCGCCATACTCGTCGACAACAAGTGCCATCTGCAGACCCTTCGAGCGCAGCTCGACCATCAGCGCCTCGAGCGGCATTACCTCTGGCACGCGAAGCGGTGCAACCATGATCGCGCTTACCTTCACCGATGAACGCTTTGCGCGCGGAATCGAAACTGCGTGCTTTACGTGTGCAACACCGATGACGTCGTCGCTCGAACCGTCAATAACGGGGAATCGTGAGTGACCGGTTTGAATCGCGAGCGCGACCAAGTCAGAAACCGAAGCATCGACCGAGATCAGCGCCACGCGAACTCGCGGCGTCATGATGTCGGTTGCGGTGAGCTGACTCAGCGCGAGAGTTTTGGTGAGCAGCGTTGCGGTTTGTGCATTCAAGGCACCGAGCGATGCGCTTCGACGAACCAGTGCGCCGAGCTCTTCGGCCGAGCGGGTTGAAGACAACTCTTCTTTCGGCTCAATGCCAAAGGCACGAACAACCGAGTTGCCAACGCGATTGAGCAGGGCGATCATCCAAGAAAAGAGCCAGGTGAAACCGAGCTGAAAGTTGACAACAACTTTGCTCACCTTGATCGGAATCGACAGCGCCAGCTTCTTAGGCACCAACTCGCCGATCAGGGTTGAGAACAGGGTGGCAATCAGCAGAGCCAGCGCGAATGCCCAGCCGTGGGTGGTCTCGGTCGACCAGCCGAAGCGCTCGAAAGTAGGGGTCAGAACCGCGGTGAGTGCCGGTTCGGCCAAGAAGCCGGTGAGCATGGTGGTCAGCGTGATGCCGAGCTGAGCGCCTGAGAGGTGGGTTGAGGTCTTAGCCAGTGCTCGGATACTCGCTGAGAGGCCCTTTTCGCCGCGTTCGCGCCGTGCCTCGAGGTCGCTTCGCTCGAGGTTGACCATCGAAAACTCGCTGGCCACAAAGACGCCGGTTAGAGCGGTAAGCAGAGCTGCGATTAGCAGCATTAGTGCGTTTGACACGGGGCCTAAGCACCCCGCCGTCTATGGCCAGAACCTGTGTTTTCCATTGGAATTCAGCATACAGGCGGGCATTTTCGAGCAGGTAGGCTTGACGATGGATTTGCACGGACAAGCTAAAAGGCGGTCATTTTGTCTAACCCAAGCGACGACAACACCTTCGGAGCCAACGACTGGTTGGTCGATGAGATGTATGCAAAGTGGGTGGCAAACCCGGATGCAGTCGACAAGTCATGGTGGCCGATCCTTGAGAAGTACCAGCCAACCAACACCTCTCACCTAGCCGGCTCGACCGCCGCGCCAATCTCAAACCCAGTCGCAACCCCTGCAGCAGCCCCAGCCGCACCTGCAGCCGACGCTCCACTGGTTGCCAAGACCACTCGCGTCGAAGCTCAGGCCGCACCGATTCCTGCTCAGGCACCTGCAACCACCTCGATCGACATCGTCGCAGACGGCGAAGAGACCAACCGCGTCGACGCACTAAAGGGCATGGGCAAGGCACTTGCCGCAAACATGGATGCCTCGCTCGAAGTCCCAACCGCAACCTCGGTTCGCGCGCTTCCTGCCAAGTTGATGATCGACAACCGCATCGTGATCAACTCGCACCTGGCTCGCACTCGCGGCGGCAAGGTTTCGTTCACGCACCTGATCGGTTATGCGCTCATCCGAGCACTTAAAGAAATGCCTTCGATGAACGTCTACTACGACGTGATCGACGGCAAGCCTTCGATGGTCACTCCGCCGAACATCAACTTCGGTTTGGCAATCGACATTCCAAAGCCAGACGGCACTCGCGCACTTCTGGTGCCAAACATCAAGCGCGCGCAGAAGCTGAACTTCGCCGAATACCTTGCGGCTTATGAGGCACTGGTCAAGAAGGCTCGCGACAACAAGCTCGCCGCTGACGACTTCGCCGGTTCGACTGTTTCGCTCACCAACCCAGGCGGCATCGGCACGGTTCACTCGGTCCCCCGCCTAATGAAGGGCCAGGGCCTGATCATCGGCGCCGGCGCCCTCGAGTACCCAGCAGAGTTCCAGGGCATGAACGAGGCCGAACTTGCCAAGCAGGGCATCGGCAAGATCATCACCCTCACCTCGACCTACGACCACCGCGTGATTCAGGGCGCCGGCTCGGGCGAATACCTGCGCAAGGTTCAAGAACTTCTGTTGGGCGAGCGCGGCTTCTATGACGAGATTTTCAGCGACCTGCGCATTCCTTACGAGCCTGTTCGCTGGGTCACCGACTTCAAGCGCAACAGCGAGGATGACCGCAACAAAGAGACGCGCATCCAAGAACTGATCAACGCCTACCGCGTTCGCGGTCACCTGATGGCCGACATCGACCCGCTTGAGTACAAGCAGCGTTCGCACCCAGACCTCGACATCTTGAACCACGGCCTGAGCCTGTGGGACCTCGACCGCACCTTCAAAACCGGCGGCTTCGGCGGCGTCAAAGAGGCTCCGTTCCGCGACATCTTGAAGATCTTGCGCGACAGCTACTGCCGCACGATCGGCGTCGAGTACATGCACATCCAAGACCCAGAGCAGCGCAAGTGGTTCCAGGACAAGCTCGAGCGTCCATACAGCAAGCCGACTCGTGAAGAGCAGGCGCACATCCTTGAGAAGTTGAACGAGGCCGAGGCCTTCGAAACTTTCTTGCAGACCAAGTTCGTCGGGCAGAAGCGCTTCTCGCTCGAGGGTGGCGAATCGACCATCGCAGCCTTGGATGAGATTCTGCAGTGTTCGGCAAACGTCGGTCTGCAGGAAGTTGCAATCGGCATGGCGCACCGCGGTCGCTTGAACGTGCTGACCAACATCGCAGGCAAGACCTACGGTCAGGTGTTCAAGGAGTTCGAGGGCAACACCGACACTTCTACCGTTCAGGGTTCGGGTGACGTGAAGTACCACCTCGGCACCGAGGGCGATTTCACCAGCCTCGAGGGCAAGAGCGTTCACGTTTCGCTGGCCGCAAACCCATCACACCTCGAAACCGTAAACCCGGTTCTCGAGGGAATCGTGCGCGCGAAGATCGACCGCGCCGACACCATCAACGACAACAACTTCCCGGTTCTGCCAGTTCTGATTCACGGCGATGCAGCGTTCGCCGGTCAGGGTGTCGTTCCTGAAGTTTTGAACATGGCATACCTGCGCGGCTACAAGGTTGGCGGCACGATCAACATCGTGATCAACAACCAGGTTGGTTTCACCACTCCTCCGCGCGAGTCACGTTCGACTACCTACGCAACCGACATCGCCAAGGGTTTCCAGGCGCCGATCTTCCACGTGAACGGCGACGACCCTGAGGCAGTCTTCCGCGTTGCACAGCTGGCCTTCGAGTTCCGTCAGGAATTCAAGAAGGATGTTGTCATCGACATCGTTTGCTACCGCCGTCGCGGTCACAACGAGGGCGACGACCCATCAATGACCCAGCCACTGATGTACAACCTGATCGAGGCAAAGCGCTCGGTTCGCACTCTTTACCTAGAGTCGCTGGTTGGTCGTGGCGACCTCACTCGCGAAGAGTTCGAACAGGTCAACGCAAGCTTCCAGGAGCGTCTCGAGAAGTCGTTCGTCGAGGTTCACGAGGCAAACTCGAAGCCAGTCGAATTGGTTCCACGTCCAGTCGGCATCGGCACCACCGCGACCGAGAACGCTGTCATCGCACACGAAACCGCGATTCCGCGCAGCCTCGTCGAGCAGATCGGCAACGCACACGCGAATGTGCCACCGGGCTTCACCGTTCACCCAAAGCTTCAGCAGTTGCTGCAGAAGCGCGTCGAAATGAGCCGCGAAGGTGGCATCGACTGGGGCTTCGGCGAACTGCTGGCCTTCGGATCGCTGCTCATCGAGGGCAAGACCGTTCGCATGGCCGGCCAGGACAGCCGTCGCGGAACCTTCGTTCAGCGTCACGCCGTTTTCCACGACCGCGAAAACGGTCAGGAGTGGATGCCGCTTCGCAACCTCGCCAACGAGCAGGGCAAGTTCTACATCTATGACTCACTGCTCAGCGAATACGCTGCGATGGGCTTCGAATACGGCTACGCAGTTGAGAACAAGGATGCCCTTGTGCTCTGGGAGGCACAGTTCGGTGACTTCGCCAACGGTGCCCAGAGCATCATCGACGAATACGTGTCATCGGCCGAGCAGAAGTGGGGCCAGTACTCAGGTCTCGTTCTGCTGCTGCCTCACGGCTACGAAGGCCAGGGTCCAGACCACTCGTCGGCTCGCATCGAGCGTTACCTGCAGCTTTGCGCGCAGAACAACATGACCGTTGCTCAGCCTTCGACTCCTGCATCGCACTTCCACCTGTTGCGTCGCCAGGCATACTCGACTCCGAAGCGCCCACTGGTGATCTTCGCTCCGAAGTCGATGCTGCGTTTGAAGGCTGCATCGTCGAACGTCGAAGACTTCACCAGCGGAACCTTCCAGCCGGTGATCGACGACCAGCAGGGCCTCGACAAGAACAACGTCAAGCGCGTGCTGTTCTGCTCGGGCAAGGTCTATTGGGATCTTCTCGCCGAAGCACAGAAGCGCGGCGACGGAACCACCGCAATCGTTCGCGTTGAGCAGCTCTACCCGACTCCGGTCGACGAGATCAAGGCAGCCTATGCGCAGTATCCAAACGCCGAGTTGGTTTGGGTTCAAGACGAACCAGCCAACCAGGGCCCTTGGACTTACATCGGTCTGTTCTTGCCTCGTTACATGAATGGTCAAGTTGCCAAGTTGGTTTCGCGACCTGCATCTGCATCGCCAGCAACCGGTTCGGCAAAGACCCACGCAGTGGAACAGGCAGATCTGATCCAGCGAGCCTTCGAGGCTTAAACCTTGGCCGAGGCGCGCAAAGACATTCGAATCGTCATCCTTGGCGATTCGCGTGTTGGCGCTTCGGGCGACGAGCGAGGCATGGGCTGGGTCGGTCGCGTAACTGCAAAAACCCCTGCAGCGCATCCGAGAATCGACATCTTCGCGTTGCCTGCACCTGCCGAAAATACCTCGATGCTGGCCGAGCGCTGGGTGCAAGAGGTGCAGCGCCGGTTCTCACCAGAGACCGACAACCGCCTGGTGCTTGCCCTGCCAAACATCGATCTGGCCGCAGGCATCTCGACCTCGCGTTCGCGTTTGAATGTGGCGACCATCCTGGATGAGGCAGCTAAGGCCGGAATCTCGTGCCTGCTGGTTGGCCCATGGCCTAGCCACAACCCGCAGCTCAACGCCGACATCGAGCACCTGGTTGCTGGCTTCGAAGACGTCGCGAACCGCCGCGGCGTGACCTTCATCGACTGCTTCCGCCCGTTGGTCGATCACCCTGATTTCAACTCTGAACTAGCCAGCGCAGAGCACGGCCGCCCTGGTCAAATTGGTCACGGATTAGTTGCCTGGCTTGTGTTGAACCGCGGCTGGTATGAGTGGCTGGGCATCGAATCGCCTGAGTAACCACCTGCTAAACGCTCTGCTGAGACAGTGCGTTTGACTCGGCCCGTGAAGGCCTCTGCCGAAAGTTTTAGTGGGCTTCGCCCGCTTGGATCTGGCGAAGGCGATTCTTAATTCCATCGAGCAGGCTCTCTGGCGGAACCACGCTGCAGTATTCCTCGATCTTGCGGTTGATTGCATCCTCGAGGCCATACTCGGCGTCGCAGGTGTCGCAGTTGGCGATGTGCTCGGTGATGAACTCGAGTTGCGCTGGGCTTAATTCGTTCGCGAGATACTCGTGAACCTTCTGCTTAATTTCTTGACAGCTCATGTTCTCAGTCATCAGCCGCGTCCTTTCCGGTAAATGAGTAGCCCTCATCTTTTGCATATTCGAGCAGCAGTTCGCGCAGGCGAGCCTTCGCGCGGTGCAGACTGCTCATCACGGTTCCCTGCTTCATGTCGAGCGCTTCGGCGATCTCGGCATAAGACATTCCCTCGACGATTCGATAGGTCAAAACCTGACGCCAAGACTCAGGAAGCTCCGCGAGCGCGCGCTCGATCTCTGGCGTGTTCATGGCTTCGATCGCTTCGATTTCTGCCGAGCGATTCTCGACAGAGGTCAGCGAGGGTGCTGCGCCAATCTGCCAGTCTTCGAGCTCGTCGAGAGCGGTCTTGCCAAGCTGCTTGTTCTTTTTTGCTTGGATGTTGCTATTGGTGTTGCGCATGATTGTGCGCAACCAGGCGCGAAGGGCCGTGCCCTGCTCGAAGCTTGAGAACGAGCGGTAGGCCTTGATCGTGGTTTCTTGCACGAGGTCTTCGGCGTCTGTTCGGTTGTGGGTCATACCGAGGGCCATCGCATACATGTAATTGGTAAGCGGCAGCACCTGCTGTTCGAACAGGGCTGTTAGCGCGGCATCTGGCAATTGACTCATCGAGTTTGAGCCTACCTTCGCGTGCGCCTTCGGCAACTTGGTGTTTCGGGTGAATCCTGTGATTGTCGTCAAAGCTCCCCTTCCGGTCTCGGCCTTTTGGTCCATGAATTCGGCTGGTAGCCTTAAACCAATGACTTCAGCGAATAATTCCCGAGCCGTGGCCCCTTGGCCTGCTCCGGTCGCCGAAGGTCCAATCCACGCCACAGTGCGCCTGCCTGGCTCTAAGTCGCTGACCAACCGTGAGCTGGTGCTCTCGGCACTTGCCGACAGCCCGACCCTGATTCGCCACCCCCTCGACAGCCGCGACTCGCGCCTGATGATCGAGGCCCTGCGAGCCCTCGGCACCCAGATCGAAATCCGCACGGATGGCGACATCCTGGTCACGCCTGCCCCGTTCGACCGCGCGGCCACCATCGACTGCGGCCTTGCAGGCACCGTAATGCGCTTTGTGCCGCCGCTCGCTGCCTTGTCTAGCGAGGTCATCGACTTCGACGGCGACGAAGCCGCCCGCCGCCGCCCGATGAAGACCACGCTGGTTGCCTTGCGTGACCTTGGTGTGTTCGTGACCGACGACGACGAAGGCCACCTGCCGTTCGCCATTCGCGGCGAGGGTCGCATCGAAGGCGGCGAGATCACCATCGACGCGTCGGCTTCATCGCAGTTTGTCTCTGGCTTGCTAATGGCAGCCCCTCGCTTCGAGCAAGGCCTGACTCTGCGTCACGTTGGAGAGCACCTGCCCTCACTGCCGCACATCGAGATGACGCTCGAGTGCCTTCGCGCTCGCGGAGTTCAGGTGTCGAACCCAGAGCCAACGGTTTGGCGAGTTGAGCCAGGGCCAATCGCAGGTGGCGAAGTTTCCATCGAGCCAGATCTTTCAAACGCTGGTCCGTTCTTGGCGGCCGCGATGGTTGCCGGCGGTTCGGTCACAATTCCTGGCTGGCCATCCGAGACGACTCAGGTCGGCGACGAGTTCGACGGCATCTTGCAGCAGATGGGCGCGAAGATCGTTCGCAACGAAAACGGTTTAACCATCGAGGGCAATGGCACAGTGCACGGCATCACCATCGACCTATCTATTGGTGGCGAACTGACTCCGGTGATTGCGGCTCTCGCTGCAATCGCCGACACCCCAACCCGCATCTCTGGAGTAGCCCACCTGCGCGGCCACGAGACCGATCGACTCGCCGCCCTCGCCGCTGATATCAATCGAATCGGCGGCATCGCGCGCGAAACCGCGGATGGCCTCGAGATCGACCCGAGCACAAACATCGACGGCGGCCACTGGGCTACCTACGAAGACCACCGCATGGCAACCGCCGGCGCAATCATCGGCCTGCGCATTGCGGGCATTGAAATCGAAGACATCTCGACCACCTCGAAGACCATGCCCGATTTCGACAAGCTATGGCTCGCGATGCTCGGGGGCAACGCTTGAGTTGGCTCTATGAGCCAGATGGCTCGGGCCACGACCTAGACGAGTCGGATGTTCGCATTCGCCCGAACCCAAAGGGCAACCGCCCACGCACCAAGATTCGCCCAACCCACGATGATGCCCCAACCGGCATGGTCTTGCAGGTCGACCTCGGCCGCTACCGCGTGCTGCTTGATGAAGACGATCGCCAGGTCGATGCCACGATGGGCAAAGAAATGCGCAAGGCTGGCGCCGTTGTTGGCGACCGCGTTGCACTTGCCGGCGACACCAGCGAAACGGTTGGCGCCCTAGCCCGCATTGCTCGAGTCGAGCCGCGCACCTCGCTGCTGCGTCGAAGCGCTGACGACAGTGATCAGGTCGAGCGAGTCATCGTGGCAAACGCGACCCAAATGCTGATCGTCACCTCGATTGCAAACCCCGAGCCACGTGCTCGTCTGATCGATCGCTACCTCGCCGCAGCATTCGATGCTGGTCTCACGCCAATTCTTTGCATCACCAAGACCGACCTTGCCGACCCGAGCGAGTTCCTTAAGAATTTCGACGGCCTGAGCATCCCGGTGATTTTGACTCGCAGCGATGACCCGAGCATCGAGCCACTTCGTGAAGTGTTGCGCGACCAAATCACGGTTGCCGTTGGTCACTCAGGGGTTGGCAAGTCGACGCTCGTGAACGCACTCGTGCCAGAAGCACTTCGCGCAACCGGCGTGGTCAACGAGGTCACCGGTCGCGGTCGTCACACCTCGACCTCGGTTCGCGCGATTCGCCTGCCGAACGATTTCGGCAACGGCTGGATCATCGACACCCCAGGCGTGCGCAGCTTCGGCCTTGGCCACGTGAACCTCGAGAACATCCTGCGCTCATTCGAAGACCTCTATGCCGTTATCGAAACTTGCCCGCGCGACTGCTCGCACGCTGCCGATTCGCCAGACTGCGAACTCGATGCCGCCATCTCGGATGGCCGACTCGGCGAGACCGGTGCGCTGCGTGTCGATTCACTACGCCGACTCATGACATCGATTTCGACCGCGGGTAAATTAGACGAATGACTTACGCCGACGACCTTGCGCTTGCCCTTGAGCTTGCCGACATCGCCGACAAAGTGGCGCTAGAGCGATTTCGCGCGCTAGACCTGAAGGTCGAAACCAAACCTGACGCCTCGCCAGTAACCGACGCCGACCGCGCCACAGAGCAGGCCATCAAGGCACGTCTCGCAGAGGCCCGCCCTAACGATGCCATCATCGGCGAAGAGTTCGGCAACAGCGGCAATGCCAGCCGCACCTGGATCATCGACCCGATCGACGGCACCGCAAACTACATGCGCGGAGTGCCAATCTGGGCCAGCCTCATCTCGCTCGCAGTCGACGGCAAGCCGGTTGTCGGCGTGGTCAGCGCGCCGGCTCTAGGTCGCCGCTGGTGGGCGGCCGCGGGCCAGGGTGCACACACTCGCGATATCGACGGCACTGAGCGCAGCATCCAAGTTTCAAAGATTGCCGATGCCGAGCATGCCAGCATTTCTTATAACAACCTGCGCCTCTGGGATCAGTCGGGCAAGTTGCCACAGTTGATTGAGTTCAGTCGCACGCTTTGGCGCACTCGCGCCTATGGCGATTTCTATTCATACATGTTGCTCGCAGAGGGCACACTCGAGATCGTTGCCGAGCATGGTCTGCAGGTTTACGACATCGCGGCTCTCGTGCCGATTGTCGAAGAGGCTGGCGGCGAATTCTCGGCGCTCGAAGGCCCGCTCACCGCAGAGAGTTCGTCTGTGCTTGCGACCAACGGCAAACTGCACGCCCTAGCCACGAAGGCTTTCGAAACCCGCTAGTTCTGCGGGAACCCCAGGTTGATTCCACCGTGGCTCGGGTCGAGCCAGCGCGAGGTGATTGCCTTGCCGCGGGTGAAGAAGTGCACGCCCTCAACGCCGTGAGCCTTGGTGTCACCAAACAGTGAGTTCTTCCAACCGCCGAATGAGTAGTAAGCCACTGGCACAGGAATCGGCACGTTAATGCCGACCATGCCAACCTGAATCTCGTTTTGGAATCGCCGCGCTGCCCCACCATCGTTGGTGAAGATTGCAGTGCCGTTGCCGAATGCACCTGAGTTGATCAGCTTCACGCCTTCGTCGTATGAACTAACGCGCACGATCGAAAGCACAGGGCCAAAGATTTCTTCGGTGTAGACCTTCGAGGTCACCGGCACGTGATCGATCAGGGTTGGCCCAAGCCAGAAGCCCTTCGAGTCGCCGTCGAACTCTTGGTTGCGGCCGTCAACGAGCACCTTTGCGCCATCGGAAGCAGCAATGTCGATGTATGAAGCCACCTTGTCGCGGTGAGCCTTGGTGACCAGCGGGCCCATGTCGCAGCCGCGGCGGCCATCGCCGGTGCGCAGCTTGCTCATGCGCTCGATAACTTTTGGAATCAGTTGGTCGGCAACCGGCTCGACCGCAACGACGACCGAAATCGCCATGCAGCGCTCGCCCGCAGAACCGAATCCGGCGTTGATTGCCGAGTCGGCAACCAGGTCGAGATCGGCATCAGGTAGCACCAGCATGTGGTTCTTTGCGCCGCCCAGGGCCTGCACACGCTTGCCGTGCTTCGAGCCGGTCTCATAGACATACTGGGCAATCGGGGTCGAGCCAACGAACGAGATTGCCTGAATCTCAGCATGCGTGAGCAACCCATCGACGGCCTCTTTGTCGCCGTTCAAAACGGTGAACACGCCATCTGGCAGGCCGGCCTCTTTCCAAAGTTTGGCCATCCAGATTGCCGCACTCGGGTCTTTCTCGGATGGTTTCAAGACGACGCAGTTACCCGCGGCGATCGCAATCGGAAAGAACCACATCGGCACCATCGCCGGAAAGTTGAACGGGCTGATTACGCCGACCACGCCCAGCGCCTGACGAGTCGAATAAACATCGACCCCGGTCGATGCGTTCTCGGTATAAAACCCCTTGAGCAGGTGCGGCATTCCGCAGGCGAACTCGACAACCTCTTGCCCACGCGCGATCTCGCCAAGCGCGTCAGACAAAACCTTGCCGTGCTCGCTTGTAATGATCTCTGCGAGCTCTGGCTTGCGCGCATTCAGCAGCTCGCGAAACTTGAACAGCACTTCTTGACGACGAGCCTGAGACATATCGCGCCACGCTGGCCACGCGGCCGCGGCCGACGAAATTGCGAGCTGAATCTCATCCTGGTTAGCAAGGGCAACGTGCTTGGTCACT
>CAITNA010000124.1 GCA_903893675.1 uncultured Micrococcales bacterium | reverse complement strand
CGCAGCCACATCGGCAACGGTCGAGTTGATCTCGCCGCTCAAGAAGTATGGGTTGTACTGGCGAGCAAACTCGCTCAGCGGGTCCTGCTGGTGGCCGAACTCGGCAAGCACGTGCATTGCGGCGAGCATGCCGTTGTCTGCGCCCCAGAAGTCCTTGAAGTAGTAGTGAGCGCTGTGCTCGCCACCGAAGATTGCACCGGTGCGGGCCATCTCATCCTTGATTAGTGAGTGACCGACCTTGGTGCGAACGGCGGTCGCGCCATCGGCCTCGATGACCTCGCGCACGATGTTCGAGGTGAGCAGGTTGTGCAGCACGGTGATCGAAGCGCCTGGATGCTCGCGACGAGCGCGGGCGATCTCACGGCGGGCAACGATTGCAGCCACGGCGCTTGGGGTAACCGGCTCGCCCTTTTCGTCGATGACGAAGCAGCGGTCGGCGTCTCCGTCAAAGGCGAGGCCGATGTCTGCGCCGTGCTCGACAACTGCACGCTGCAGATCGACGAGGTTCTTTGGGTCGAGCGGGTTGGCCTCATGGTTCGGGAAGGTGCCGTCGAGTCCGAAGTAGAGCGGAACGATTTCGAGCGGCAGGTGCTCGAGGTCTGCTGCGGTGCCGAGCACTGCAGGCACGGTCATGCCACCCATGCCGTTGCCGGCGTCGACAACGACCTTGAGCTTGCGAATGCCGCGCAGGTCAACCAGCTTGCGCAGGTAGGCCGCGTAGTCGGCAAGGATGTGCACCTCGCGGAAACTGCCAGGCTGAGCGACCTCGTCGATGCCGTTCTCGAGATAGATCTCTGCACGATCACGGATGTTGCCAAGGCCGGTGTCGATGCTGATGCCGCGAGCACCTGCGCGCGAGAACTTGATGCCGTTGTAGGTTGCCGGGTTGTGCGAGGCGGTGAACATTGCCGCAGGTGCGTTTAGCGAACCGCTGGCGAAGTATGACTCGTCTGTCGAGCAGAGTCCGATTGAAACCACGTTGCCACCGCGAGCCTGAGCACCCTGGGCGAAAGCCTCTGCGAACTCCGGCGACGAGTCGCGCATGTCGTGACCGACAACGACATCCTGGCCAGCGGCCTCGACCTCGTCGACGAACGCGGCTGCAAGCGCGCGAACCATGTCGACAGTCAGCTGGGTTCCGACCAGTCCGCGAACGTCGTAGCTCTTGACTATGTCTCTAAGTGGCATCGGTTTGCTTTCGTTTGAAATCTGAGGGGCCGGAGTTGGCACGGCTCCGTGGCGAATCAACTGCCAGCCCATTGGGGCGGTCAGGCTCTTGGCGTGCTTCTCGCAGAGGTCATAAGCGTGTGGCTCGTGTTCTGGAGTAAGCGGCCCGACTACTGCAGTTCGGTCTTCGTGTGAGTAGGTCAGAGTTGCAACCGCAGCCCCGCCGCAGGTCATCTTCGAGCAAGACCGCTGATTCATCGGGTCAAGAATACAATGACCCCATGCGAGCCAGCCGAGCCAGTTACCGCGATCGTCACGGTCGAGGCCTGCGCCGCCCCCTCCTGGCTGGCAAAGTGACCACCGGTCACGCCAAGGCAACCCGTTTCACCGAGGCCGTCAGCGTGGTGTGCTTCTTTCTAAAGGAGCAGTTTCCCGATGAGTTCGGCAAGCTGACCTGGGTCGCCCAAGACACCCCCGAGGTGACCGGCGACGAGGTTCGCCGCTGGGATGCCGACCGCGACAAGTGTGAAATCACCATTTATCGGGTGCCAATTGAGCGCCTCGGCCACAGCCGGCGCATGGACCCAAACCACGAGCGCATGCACGTTGAGCAGGCGGTTTTCGAGGCGGCCGGTTATCTGACCGACAGCGACCCGTGGCGCTTCTATGAGCGCTGGCAGCAGGGCCCCGAGGAATAGATCGCTAGCGAACGAGAACGTCAACCCGGTTGCCCAGGTTTTCGTAATTCACAACCGGTAGAGCAGTAACGCCACCAGAAACATCGACAACCAGTGTTGCGCCGATGCTCGCCGCGCCTGAATCAATCACGATTTGCTCGCCAGCGGCAACAGCAACTGTGACGTTCGATTGGGCGGCAATCGAAATCGATGACCCGCCAACCTTCACGCTCACCGCCGAAGTCGATGCATTGGTGATGCTCAGCTTCGAGATGCCGCCAGCCGGAACCGTGATCGCATTCGAACCGGTCAAGCTCTGCGCAGCGGGCAACCACGCAAAATCTGTAATCGGGTTGTGCGACTTGTTGGTGCGCGGCAATCGCACGGATGCACTAACCGCAGAGTCTGCCTTGATGAATGCCGCGTAATCGCCATCCTGGAGACCGGTGATTGGAAAATCAGAAACAGAGTTGCCAGGCACGGTGTCGCGAATCACGGTGCCGAAAGTTTTGCTGTCTGCGCCAAAGATTTGCGCAACGAAATTCACGCTCGCCGAGTTCGGGTTGTAGATGCGCAGAGTTGGAATCAGATCGAAGTAGTCGGAGTTTGCGCCAGCCAGAGCGTTGCCGTCTTTGCTACCGCGAATCATGATTCCTGGCACCTGAAGCGTGGTGGCGAAACCGGCACTCGGCGAGACGAAGTCGGCGCCGGCATAGTTCAGGCCGCGAAGAGTGCGCTGCTGCATCCAGGCCGCGACCGCACTGCCGTGACTGATTACGTGAACGGCAATCGACTTGGTCTCGGGCAGGATCGACGAAAGCGGAACAATCTGCGAGCCGCCTGCCGAAACCGAGACACCACTCGAAGAGGCCGTGGCACCGCCGAGACCAACCGCCGTGACGCTCACGGTGGCATCGGCATTGCTCGGATTGGTGAGCAACAGCAAGGTCTCGCGACCGGTCGAGGTGTCGCCGCCAACCAGCCAAAGGTCGGTGCTCGGGGCCTGGCACGAGGCACCCATCAGGCCGTTTAGGCGCGGGTTAGCGACGTTCTGCAACTGGCCTGCGTTCAGGGCGGTACTGCCCTGCTGCTGCGAGGCGAGGCCGATGACTGCCGAGCTGGCCGCGCCAAAGGCGGGGGTTCCACTGGCAACCGAGCCTGCGCCATTGAGAGCCTGAATCGAGGTGGTCGAGCCGCTGGCAGAACCGAGCACTGCCGCCTGGCCGATTCGCGCGAAACTTCCCACGGATGTTCCCGCCGAACCTCCGCTCAAAATTGCCGCACCTGGGCAAACCAGTTTCAACTCGGCTGCCGCAACCGAAAGCGAATTCGTTTTCACAAGCGAGCCGGATGTACTCGCAAAGTTTGGTGCGAAGAAAACACCAGCTGCGAGAGCGCCGAGTGCCGCCAACAAAATCAGGATGCGATTGATCACTGGTCACCCTCATCCGTGTCGTAAATGAAGATTTCGGCACCGCTCGCCTGCTTGCGGCGGGCTGTGGTTGGAATCGCGAGAAGCAAGAAGCCAATCAAGACGCCGAGCTGAATCAGCTTGGTGATCGACCAGAGCGACTTGTCTTTCTCAGCCGCGACTTGTGAGTCACCTTGCACGCGCCAGACCTTGCCATATTCAGTGAGGCCGGCAGCCTGCAGGTTGCTCACCTGATCGAGCGATGCGCTGATTGCGGTTGCGTCTGCGGTGTTGGGGTTTGGCACGAGCACGTATTGAATCTGGTTGGAGCTAAATGCCGCAGGATCAGGTGTGTTGCCCGAAACCAAGTCGGCGACCAGAGTGGCAACCGACGCGTAGCTCTTCGACTGCGCCTCGACGTTCGAAAGCGCGAACCGGTATGCAACGCTCAGGTCTTCGAGTTGAACACCGCTAACCGGCACCCACTCGCCGGTGTAGCGCGAACCAGATTTCGAGATGATCAAGACCTGGGCCTGAGATCCGGCCTGCGCCTGTGCGTCGATCAAAGCTGGCATCACTCGCGCGGTCGCGTGGTTGCCAACCGAGGCGGAGTGCTGAACGCCGAACCAGATGCCAGGGGTGATTACTGCCGCGACAAGAGCCACAACCGAAACACGAAGCACGCTGCGAACCAAGAGCCCATCGAGCAACACCGCGATTGCGCAAACCAGAGCCAGGGCCCAGATGCCGAGCAGCGCATAGGGGTTGCCGTTGATTCGGTCTGAGGTGACCGAACCGATGCCGATGGCAACGAAGTCGAGGTGGGCGACAAGCCAGGCCAGGGCCAGAGCAAGCAGGCCGAAACCCAATAGTCCGGCGATGCGGCCATACGAGCGCGAGAGCAGGCCTACAGCCGCGAGCAACACAGTGCCAAGGCCAAAGGCCAGCCCAATCGTCAGCCCAAGGCCCTGCCCCGGATTGCCAACCAGGAAGCCGAAGAAGCCGGCGCTGGCGGTCGAGACCGGCACACCAGGGTCTGCCAAAACGGCAAGCGGGCTGCCGATGCCTGCAATCAGATAAAAGGCGTATGGCGCGAAGATTGCCGCAAATGGCAGGCCCGTCCAGATTAGGTAGCCGAAGCGGCGCGGGCGCATCACAAAGACGAGTGCCAGCCCGAGAACAATCACCGGGATGGTGTTTGGCGCAGCCGCGGTAACCACAGCGATCGACAGACCACTTAGTGCCACCCAGGTCCAGGTTTGGGCCTTGGTGCGAACCGAGATCTCAGCGCCGAGAAGTGCCACGCGGGCAACCGTGTAAACCACGAACGGCGTGAACACCATTGCAATCAAAGACGTGATTCGCAGTTGCTGCTGTGCCAGAGCGAAGGTTGGCCAGAGCACGTATGCCAGCGCAGAAACGTTGCGCACCCACGACTTGCGAGTGAACACCGAAACCGCCTTGTATGCGGCAACGAACCCGAGCGCCTTGGCAGCGAAGAAGAAAATCGAAATCGAGAGCGACGGTGCCCAGAACGTGATTGCACCGAATGCACTCAGCACCCAAACGAACGGATCGGCTGGTGCAACGAAGCCGTGACCAATCGGATGCCAGCTTGCCCCGGCGCGCGCGAACAAGTCGAGCCAATTTTGCGCGAGCGGAATGGTGCCGCCGCCGATAACGGCTTCATCGCTCGGCCAGAAACTCCACGACAAAACCAGCAGCGCGGCAACGAACCACAAGCCGCCACCGGCGACGAATGACTTCGCCTTCGAAACCTGCCCGAGCAAAATCTGCGCGGTTGTGGTTTCGGTGTCGCCGTCGCGACCGGCGAGCTGTGCATGTGCCTCGACTCGCGCTTCGATTTCGTCGGCTTCGATATCGCGCAGGCGATCGTCGCGAACCTGCTGGGAAGTGGCATACAAGACGCGCATCGCCTTGCGGGCCGAACGCGAAACCGAGCGGCGCGAGGCCAGTCGAGCAAAGATCGTGAAGTAGCCCCAGATGCCAGCCGCGAGCTCGCCGCCCAGGCGGTCTGGTCGCTTGTTCGCAAGGCGCCAGATCAGGCGAACCAGCGTGGTCAGCGGCAGGCCGAACCAGTATGCAAGCGCAAAGCCAAGCGGCAGGTATGACAGCTGCAGCTGTATCTCGGCCTTGCGCAGTGCGGTCTTCGGGCCAGTCATCGAGCGCAGAACGTGGGCAACTCGGGCCTGCGGAGCAACCAGCACGCGGAAGCCCGCAGCCCTGGCCCGCATCGAGAAGTCGAAGTCGGCTGCGAGTGCCGGCATGCGCAGGTCGAACCCGTCGAACTGGTCGAAGACCTCACGACGGATGAGCGCACCTGCGGTTCCGACTGCCAGAACATCCGAGTCGGCATCGTGCTGCGATTGATCGAGTGCACCGGTGACGCGAGTGAACAGGTTGCCGCGCTTAGTGAGGGTCAAGCCAAGCTGGCGAATGATGCGCGGGTTGTTCCAGTCGACCTGCTTCGGGCCGATGACTGCTGCCGATGGAGAAGCCTCGGCAACCGCGAGCAAGTTGGTTAGTGCGCCATCGAGCGGGGCGCTGTCGTCGTGCAGCAGCCAGAGCCAGTTTGCCTCTGCGCTAACCGCGGTTGCCGCGAGCGCGAGGGCCGCCGCATAAGAAGTTTTTGGAGCAGCCGCATACTTGATTTCGAAATTGCCGACGATGCGGTTTTCGACCGGTTGCCCGGCGACCGAAGTGTCGACAACGATTAGTTCGTGAATCGGCTGGTTAGAGATTGCCTCGAGCGTGCGTGCAAGAAATTGTGAGTCGTCGCCGACTACCAGCAGTGCTGAGACGAAAGTTTTCATGGCGCAATTGCCGCCAAAGAATTACGCGCGCTTTTTAAGCTTGCGGCGCTCGCGCTCGGAAAGTCCGCCCCAGATTCCGAAACGTGCATCGATGCTGAGTGCGAACTCAAGGCACTGAGCCTTCACGTCGCACTGTGCGCAGATCTTCTTAGCTTCGCGAGTCGAGCCACCTTTTTCAGGGAAGAAAGCCTCAGGGTCGGTCTCTGCACAGAGCGCATCGCCCTGCCATGCCAGTGGGTCGTCGCTGCCGTCGTTGTAGGCGCCAGCAGTGCCCAGCTTGACTGGATCAACGAACCAGTTCTCTGGTGTTCCCCGCTCGACCATCTGTGTTACCCCGTTCTGGCAGAGCAGCGCTCGCCATCGAATACTTCCTTGCATGTAATTACAGCGATGTTATTCGTTCGTGTCAAGTTCGCCAAATCGCCCTTCAACCCCCGACTGAGGCTTTCTGGCGCGGTTTCGGGGCTACCCTAGCCCTATGACTGTTCTGGTAACCGGTGGAGCGGGCTACATCGGCTCGCATGTGGTGCGTCTTTTGCAGCAGCAAGGCCGCAAGGTGCTCGTGATCGACAACCTCTCGAGCGGTGTTCAAGAGCGCATCGGCGAGGCCGTCCTGGTGCCTTTAGACCTGGCAGCCGAGAGCGCAACCGAGCGCCTGACCGCCCTCATGGCCGAACACGGCGTCGATTCGGTGATTCACTTCGCCGCCCGCAAGCAGGTTGGCGAGTCTGTGCTGAAGCCAGAGTGGTATTTCGAGCAGAACATCGGCGGCATGGCTCACCTGCTCGATGCCATGAAGAACTCGGATGTTCGCAAGTTGGTTTTCTCGTCGAGCGCGGCGACCTACGGCATTCCGACCGAGGACTACGTGGGCGAAGACTACGACTGCAAGCCGATCAACCCGTATGGCCAGACCAAGCTCATTGGCGAGTGGATGGTCGCAAACGCCGAACGTGCGTGGGGACTACGCGGGGCAAACCTGCGCTACTTCAACGTGGCGGGTGCCGGCTGGCCTGACCTTGCAGACACCGCAGTGATGAACCTGGTTCCGATTGTTTTCGCAGCACTACGCGATGGCAAGGCGCCGGTGGTTTTCGGCAGCGACTACCCGACCCCAGATGGCTCGTGCGTTCGCGACTATGTGCACGTGCTCGACTTGGCCGAGGCGCACATCGCAGCTCTCGACTACCTCGAGCGCGAGAATCGCAAGCACGCGACATTCAACGTCGGCAGCGGCAAGGGCTCGAGCGTTTTTGAAGTGCTCGCCGAAATCAAGAAGGTCTCTGGCATCGACTTCGAAACCGACGTGCAAGACCGTCGCGCCGGCGACCCGCCATACCTGTGCGCCAACGTTTCAAGAATCAAGGATGAACTGGGCTGGGTGGCGAAGCACGATCTTCACGACATCATCCAGAGTGCCTGGGACGCCCAGAACTAAAGGGCCTCGAGCAGCCGCCGGTTGCGACTAGTCGCGACCGACGCCAACAAACAACGTGCCCGCACCGGCAAAGGTGGTCAGGCGCGCATCCGCCGAAATGTAGGCAGCCTCGCCGCGCGCAAGCACCTGGCGCTCACCCAGGCTGTTGCTGATGGCAACCTCGCCAGCGGTGCAAATGGCGATGGCAGCATTGCCAAGCGAAACATCGGCAAGCAGGTGGGTCGCACTCGGCTCAACCCTGTAGAGCACGAAGTCATCGACTGGAGTCTTGAACTCAATGAGCCCCTCGGCGACCTTCTGTTGGCGAACGAGGTCGATCGGGCCGCCCTCGAAACTGACCACATCGAGCAACTCGGCAACGTCGATGTGCTTTGGGGTTAGCCCGCCGCGCAAAACGTTATCGCTCGACGCCATTATCTCGATGCCGAGACCGCTCAGGTATGCGTGCACGATTCCGGCAGGCAAGAACAGCGCCTCGCCCGCACTGAGTGAAAGCTGGTTCATCAGCAAGGCAACCAAGATGCCAGGGTCGCCGGGGTAAATCTTCTCGAGCTTCTCGAGCTTCGCGGCTAGCTCGAAGCGGCCGTCGAACTCCGCGAGCGCGGCAAGGGCAACACCCGAGCGACCGAACTCGCCGCGGTTGGTGAGCAAATGGGCAATCAAAGACTCGAGCGATTCATCGAGCAATTTCGACCAAAGCGCCGCGGCCTCGTGCAACTCGGGTGCTGCCGGGTATGAGCGAATGTCTTCGAGCAGCTCGCGAATCTGCTGCTCGGTCTTGAATCCGGCGAGAGCCTGGAAATCTGTGAGGGCCACAATCATTTCTGGCTTGTGGTTGTCATCCTTGTAATTGCGGTGTGCGGCACCGAGGCTGATGCCGGCAGCGTTCTCGCGAGCGAAACCCGCCTCTGCCCGAGCCTTGCTCGGGTGAACCTGAATCGACAGCGCGCTGTCTGCGGCCAAAATCTTGAGCAAGAAGCTAAGCGGCTTGCCGTCGCGCAGATCGAGCACGCTGCGCTCTGCCTGCTCGAGATCACTGGTCATCGAACCCGGATGAGTGCCGAACCAGATCTCGGCCATCGGCGAACCGGTTGCGGAGATGCCGAAGTAATCGGGAATCAACGTGCGCGAACCCCAGCCGTAAGGCAGTGCCTGGTTGGTGATCTTGCGAATCAAGCCGAATTCCTTTCGATTACGGGGTCAAGGCTAGTCAATAGACTTGGGGCAAGCCCCCAGGGGCTTAGGAATTCATGAACTCACAGCCAACAGCCAACCCTGCTCGATTGCAAAGACTTAGCAACCGTGTGGCTTATGCCGGCCTCTTCACACTTTTGGCAGGCGACGCCGTTCGCTACACTGTCGGCTGGTGGGGCTGGGGCGCTCTGCTGGTTCTAATGCTCGGATGGACCACCTACCTATTTATAAAGAGTGAGCCGCGTCGCGTTCTTCGCCAGATTCCGCTGCCATTGACTTTGCTTCTTGCCCTGATGGCTCTGAGCACAATCTGGTCGAACTACTCGGCGTTCACCCTGCTCGCCACCTTCGCCCAGCTGGCAACCAGCCTCTTTGCGTTCTTCCTGGCCGGCTCGTTCACCTGGCGCAGGCTGCTGCGCATCTTCGGAAACACCCTGCGCTTCATTCTGCTCACCTCTTATATCTTCGAATTCGTAGCTGCGGCATTCGTGCGCGGGCCGATTCCACCCATCTTCAAGAACTACAAGGGCGCTGTGCCGCCAGCACCGGCCTTCTACTGGACTCGCGGTCACCTTTTTGATGGCGACCGCATCCAAGGAATTGTCGGAAACTCAAACCTGATTGCATACATCGCGATGCTCGGCTTTGTTATCTTCGCCATCGAATACATCGTGAACTCGAATCAGCGCTGGGTCTACCTGCTTAGCCTCGGCACCGCACTGTTCACCCTCTGGCTAGCGAAGTCGGCCGGCATCACCTTTGCGATTCTGGCCATCGTCATTGCCGCCGTGGTCGCCCTCGGCGTCGAAGGCCGCGACCGAGCCACGCGCCACCGCACCTACCGCTGGGCCTGGGCCATCGCTATTCTCACCGGCATCTTGGTGTTCATCAATCGCAAAGAAGTCTTCGGCTGGATCGGCAAGAGCCCAGACATGACCGGCCGCACCAAAATCTGGAAACTAGTCTTCGGGCTGATCATGCAGCGCCCGGTTCAGGGCTGGGGCTGGCTGAGCTACTGGGTGCCAGGCGTGAAGCCTTATGCGGGCTTGGTCGTGCTCGACAAGGTGCCTTACTACCAGGCGCACAACGCCTATCTAGATGTATGGCTGCAGGTGGGCATCCTGGGAGTGGTTTTGCTTCTCTGGTTCATCACGGTCACATTCGTGAAGCTTTGGCGCCTCGGCGTTCGCCACACCAACCCGCTCTACCTTTGGCCGATGTTGATCTTCTTCGGCACTCTGGCGCAGAACCTAACCGAGAGCCGAATGCTCATCGAGGGTGGTTGGGTATTGCTGATTTTGCTTGGCGTGAAGGCCAATGACCCGATTGAGACGCTCGAGCTGCAAGAGCCGCGCACGCCTGTGCTTAAAAGAGTTCGTTTGCTCGATCTAGGTCTTCGGCGAAATCAATCTCAACAGCGTAAAGATCGCTGATGTCGATGGCCTTGAACTTCAGGCCATCCTTCTCAATTGCTAGCTCAATGCCGCGCTCGAAATAGTCGTTGTCGCCGGCTTCATCCAAACGACGGATGAGGGCATCCTTGTCGGCACCGGCAACATAGTTGATGCCGACCGCTTCGCCGAGACCACCGGCGACCACCTTCGAGAGCTGGTCGATGTGGCCGGTGGCATCGAGTGTGTACTTCACCTCTTCGTCAGAAACCTTGGATGTGTTCACTACGACAAACGAATGGCCGTTTGCGATTGCCGGCTTCACGCGCTCGAGCACTTCAGGGTCGAACACCACATCGCCGTTCAGCCACAGCACGCCGCCGTCGCCCGAAGCGCGAAGCGCCTTGAGCAGGCTCTTGGATGTGTTGGTCTGGTCGAACAGTTCGTTGTAAACGAAGGTCGCAGATGAGAAGCGCTCCATGATTGCCTCGAGCTTGAAACCGACCACGATCATCGGGCGGTAGTCAATCGAGAAGGACTTGGTGAGGTTGTCGAACTGCTGCTGCATGATCGAGCGACCGTCGCGAAGAACGGTGAGAGTTTTTGGAAGTGGAGAACCCAGGCGGGTGCCCATTCCGGCAGCGAGGATTACAACCTGAGTCGACATGGGTTCCAGTCTATGGAAGTTTCAAAACCTGACCGATTTTGATTGTGTCGGTGGTCAGGCCATTGAGGGTCTTCAAGATTGCGACCGTGGTCGAGAACTTGTTCGCGATGGTGGTCAGGCTGTCGCCGCTCACCACCGTGTAACTGGTCGGCTTGACCGTTGTAGTTGGGGTCGGAGTCGGCTTAGGCGTCGGCTTCGGGGTCGCGCTCTTAGTTGGCGTTGGAGTTGGCGTTGCCGACTTCGATGGGGTCGGTGTCGGGGTGGCCGAAGCCGAGCGACTCGGGGTTGGGGTTGGTGTCGGGCTGGCGCTGCCGGTTGGCGCCGGGGTTGGCGTGGCCTCGACCAGCACAGCCGGCGCGGCTGCTCCAACCGGGATCTTCGCCGCGAAGGCGGCATCGACGGCAACGGCCGGCAGCATGTCGCCGCGCAGAGCTTCATACTTGGCGGCGGTAGCGAACAGGCGGCGCTTGCCCTTTTGAATCAGCCAGTAGGCCTTGTCTGGGGTGCGAATGAAGCGGCCGAGTGCAACAGAGGACTTGGCGAGCTGCCCGCAGGTGATGCTGCTGAGTGCGAGGGTTGCACCTGGGTAGTGCGAGGCGGCAACAGCATCGATGGCGTAGTAGCGGCCCGCGATGGCAACCAGGGTCTGGTCACCACAGCTGACCTTCACGCCACTCAAGGTTGCGCTGGTGTTGTAGCCACCGAGGTCTGCGGTGTTGATCGGTTTGATCTTGGCAAGGCCATACTGGCCGGCGTCAACGCTCGACGAAATCTTGGCGAGCGCGTTGTTCGAGAGCACCCAGTAGTTCAGGTTCGACTTGGTCGAGTGCAGCACATCGCCCGGCGCATAAATAGCCGAACCGAGTTTGATCTGGGCAAGTGCACTTGCAGAAATTTGAATCACCGAAGCGGTGGTCATTCCGGTTGCCAGCGTGGCACGGTCGGCGGCGCTGTAGGTTGGGCGACGAACTCCAGCGTCGAAGTAATAGATGTGCTTGTCGCCACCATCTTGAGCGAATGCAGGCAAGGTCAGCGGGGTCGAAACCACTGGGATGACCGACAGAAGTTCATCGGAGACCACCGGTGCGTCGTCAACCACGTCGGTTGTCGAAACAACTTCTTGGCGACCGTCGCTGGTGAGCATCCAAGTGTGGCCTTCTGCATCTTGCACGAACGGTTTGATGGTGGTGTTCGAGTTGACCTTGCTCAGGCCATCGGTGGTCATTGAGTTTTTCGACATGGTGAACCACTTGGCGAAGTTCACATCGGCATAGAGAGCCTTGTCGATTTCATAACTGAAGCCGCCAACATAGACGTCATAGTTGCCGGTGGTTGCGTTTAGGAACATCGCCTTGTCGATAGCTATCGGCGTGCCCCAAGTCAGATAGCTGAACGCAGTGATCTGCAGCGGGCTCAGCGGCTCGAGGCTGATGCCGGCCGCGTTTGCCGAGTAGGCATCCAAGATTTGTCGCTTCTGGCCGTTGTTGATGTAGTACTCGGTGCCGTCGATTGCGCCAACGTGCTGGGTAATGGCCGCTCCGGATGGCAGCGATGAGAGCT
>CAITNA010000123.1 GCA_903893675.1 uncultured Micrococcales bacterium | reverse complement strand
TTTCGTTCAACGGCTCGAATGTCCACTGCGCGGCCTTGGTGAAATCAATCGGCGCGGTTATCGACTCGACGCGCGTCGGCCACGACATGCCAAGTGCAATCGGCAGCTTCATGTTCGGCGGCGAGCACTGCGCAATGATCGAGCCGTCGACGAACTCGACCATCGAGTGCACAATCGACTGTGGATGCACGACCACATCGATATCGTCAATGGCGACGTCAAACAGCAGGTGTGCCTCGATCAGCTCGAGACCCTTGTTGACCAGTGATGCAGAGTTGGTGGTGACCACCTTGCCCATGTTCCAGGTCGGGTGATTCAGCGCCTGCTCTGGCGTGACCAGCACGAGCTGCTCGCGAGTGAAGCCGCGGAACGGACCCCCCGAGGCAGTGAGAATAAGTTTGCGCACCTCACGCTTTTCGCCCGAGAGCAGGCACTGGGCCAAGGCCGAGTGTTCGCTGTCGACAGGCACGATTTGCCCTTCGGCAGCTGCATCCGTGACGAGGCGACCGCCGACAATCAGAGACTCTTTATTTGCAAGTGCCAGGGTCTTGCCCGAGGCAAGCGTTGCGAGGGTCGGGGCCAGCCCGATTGAACCGGTGATGCCGTTGACTACGACGTCGGCGTCGACTTCGCCAACCAGGTCGGTGGCTGCCTGCTCGCCCAAAACAGCGCGGGATGCACTGATGCCAAACTCTTCTGCCTGGGCCGCGAGCAGTCCGGAGTTCTTGCCGGCGGCGAGGGCAACCAGTTCAAACTGGTCGCGGTGCTCGCGAATTACCTCGAGCGCTTGCGTGCCAATCGACCCAGTCGATCCCAAGACAATTACGCGGCGCACCGCTCAATTCTGCCACCCGAATGTCAGAAACCAAGGCTTAGGATGGGACTATGAGCGACGTTCTGACCGCGCAATCGCGCAAAATCGTAACCGCAATCCCAGGCCCAATCTCGCAGCAGATGCACGCGCATCGCATGACGCAGGTGGGCTTTGGCGTTGGAGCCACCCTTCCGGTCTACATTGACCACGCACACGGCGCGATTCTCACCGATGTTGATGGCAACCAGTTCATCGACATGGGTTCGGGCATCGGCGTGACCACCATCGGTCACACCAATGAGGCCGTAGTCAAGGCAGTTAGCGAACAGGTCGCAAAACTGACTCACACACTCTTTACCGTCACTCCATACGCTCCATATGTTGAGCTTTGCGAGATCTTGAACCGCTCTACCCCGGGCAACTTCGCCAAGAAGAGCGCGCTGTTCAACTCGGGTGCCGAGGCCGTTGAGAACGCGGTCAAGATTGCCCGCAAGTTCACCGGTCGCCCAGACATCGTGGTCTTCGACCACGCCTACCACGGCCGCACTAACCTGACCATGGCGATGAACTTCAAGATCGCTCCATACGGCAACGGCTTTGGCCCATTTGCCACTGGCGTGCACCACGTTCCAATGAGCTACCCGTTCCGCGATGGCAACATCACCGGCGCCGAGGCAGCAACCCGCGCGATTCACTACATCGAGAAGCGCGTAGGGGCCGCCCAGCTGGCCGCGATTGTCATCGAGCCAATCCAGGGCGAGGGCGGTTTCATCGTTCCTGCTCCTGGCTTCTTGAAGGCACTTAGCGACTGGGCACACGCAAACGGCGTGCTCGTCATCGCAGATGAGATTCAGGCAGGCATCGCCCGCACCGGCAAGATGTTCGCATCAATGCACGAAGAAGGCTTCGAGCCAGACATGGTGACCATCGCGAAGGGTGTCGCAGGTGGCATGCCGATTTCTGCAGTCACCGGTCGCGCCGAAATCATGGATGCCCCTACCCCGGGTCAAATCGGTGGAACCTTCGGTGGCAACCCTGTTGCCGCTGCAGCAGGCGTGGCCGTTATGCGCCAGATCGAAGCCGGCGGCGTGCTTGAGCGCGCGCAGGCAATCGAGCCGATTCTCTACTCACGCCTCGAGGCCATAAAGGCGAACAGCCCAGTCATCGGCGAGGTTCGCGGTCGCGGAGCGATGGTGGCAATCGAATTCGTTGAGCCAGGCACCAAGAACCCGAACTCGGCCGCTGTCGATGCAGTCGTGAAGCACTGCCACCAGAACGGTGTGCTCGTGCTGAACGCAGGCACCTTTGGAAACGTCATTCGCTTCTTGCCTCCACTGGCAATCACCGACGCACAGCTGCACGAGGCCATGGATGTGGTCGCAGCCGCGGTTGCCAGCCTCTAGAACTAAAAGCAAAGAACCCCTCGAGCAATCGAGGGGTTCTTCGTTTGAGGCTTCGAACTATGCAGACAGCTTGCGGCGCTTGATTGCACCGGTGATCTGGGTAACCAACACGATGATGATTGCAAGCATGAACACGCCAGATGCAATCACGTTCGCCTCTGCAGGCACACCGCGGGCGGCAGCCACATAGATGAACTTCGGGAACGTGTTGACCGGACCCGAGTTGAAGTAGGTAATGATGAAGTCGTCAAACGAGAGTGCGAACGACAGCAACGCAGCCGAGATGATTCCCGGAAGCAGCAGCGGGAAGGTGATCTTCCAGAACACCTGACGTGGGTTCGCATACAGGTCGCGGCCCGCCTCTTCGAGAACTGGGTCTAGCGTCTGCACGCGCGCCTTGACGGTACCCACAACGAAAGACAGACAGAACATCACGTGCGCGATGATGATCGTGGTCATGCCGGCTGCAAAACCAATGTTGAAGAAGAAGGCAGCAAGGCCAGCACCGAGAACGACCTCGGGAGTTGCCATCGGTAAGAACAACAGCAAGTTCACACCGGCACGAGCGCGGAACGAGTAGCGCACCAGACCGATGGCCAGAGCTGTGCCGAGCGCGGTAGCGATCAGCGTTGAAACCGCACCGATGAGAATCGAGTTGCCCACTGCGTCACAAATGTTGCCGGTCGAACAGACGTTTGCCCAGTGGCGGAAGGTAAAGCCCTCCCAGGTGGTGTTTGAACGAGTCGAGTCGTTGAACGAGAAGACGATCGTGTAGACGATAGGAATGAGCAGGAATACCAGGGCCAGCAGTGAGTAGATAGCCAATCCGAGTGGGCGTCTCACAGCAGGTCCTCCGTTCCAGCCTTCTTCACATAAACCGAAACCATGATGAGAATGACGCCCATTAGCAGAACGCTGAGGGCG
>CAITNA010000122.1 GCA_903893675.1 uncultured Micrococcales bacterium | reverse complement strand
GCAGTCGCACCTCGAGCGGTCCGAGCGAATCGTCAAATGGGCTGAGCGGCTCTGGTTCGCTGCCGACAGCTAAGTCGATTGCCTGTTGAGCAGTGGCAATCAGACTGGCACGCCCACCTCGAATCAGCTCATGACAACCGGCGGACTGTGGTGAATCGAATCGACCTGGAAGTGCTCCAACCGGTCGCCCGATTTGATTTGCATGGTTCGCGGTGCTGAGCGCACCAGAGCGAGCACCAGCTTCAACCACCACTGTTGCCGAACCCAGTGCGGCGATCAAACGATTGCGCTGAAGAAACCGCCACTTGGTTGGGCTTGAACCTGGTGGCTGTTCGGTGAGCAATAAATTTTGTTCAGCGATTTTGCTCAACATTTCGAAGTTGCCTGCAGGGTAAAGCCTGTCGATGCCACCGGCTAAGACTGCAACCGTGAACCCATCGATAGCCAGCGTTGCGCGATGCGCAATTGCATCGATGCCGTATGCGCCGCCCGAGACAATTGCGAGCGACTGAGCGACCGCGGTCGAGACCAGCTCAGTGGTCGCGTATTCGCCGTAACTTGTTGCCAGTCGCGAACCAACAATCGACAGCGATCGTGCAGTCAGCGACAAGACTCTGGCATCGCCACGAACCCAGAGACAGTGCGGTGCACCTTCACCGAGAAGTGACATCGATGCTGGCCAGAAGTCATCACCCGGCAAAATTAATCTCGCACCCAATCGCCTCGCCGCCTCAAGTGCGCTTTCGACTGCCGAGAACGAAAGCCGCGGTTGCCAACGCTCCTTGGCCGAAGCGAATAACACCTCGAGTTCTCCGAATGTTGAGGCGAGCAAATCTCTAGCCTCGACGTCTAGCAGGCTTTTGAAATCAAAGTCCGATTGAAGAGCTTCGATCACCCGAGCAGCCGGATGCCTGGACAACAACCAGCCGGCAAAGCGATCGCCGGGCTCGGCTAGCAATGAAACCGTCGCTCGGGCAAGCGCATCGGCGGCTTGATCTTCATCTTCGAGGTGCGCGGAATCAACAACACCTTCGAGCGCACGTCTGATCTGGTCACCGCTGAGTTTCATTTGCATAGTCACATTGCTCCAAGTTGGTCTTCGCCTCGCAGCACCATGGCTCTCGCGATGTCGCCAGGTTCGACCTGACGACCCTCAAGGTCGGCAATAGTGAGTGCCAAGCGAAGGCAGCGGTCGTAACCCCGAAGGTTCAACTGCCCCGCGCGAAGTGCCCTATCGAGCAGCGCAGTGAGCTCTGGCTTGCCGGAGTAGATGGTTCGCAGTGCTGCGCTGGGAGCCTGAGCATTGAGCTCGAAGCCAAAAGGGTGGTTTCGCAAAGCTGCGATTTCTCGAGCGGCTGCGATCTGAGCTCGCAGGTCGGAGCTTGTTGCCCGGCCTGGAGTCTTGCGGTCAAGTTCAACCTGAGCCGCGTTCACCTCGCTGATTCGAAGCCGAATGTCGATGCGATCGAGAAGCGGCCCCGAAAGTCTTGCCAGATAGCGCTGCCTAGCCATTGGCACACACTTGCAACTCGCCTTCTTCGACATCGCAAAGCCACACGGGCACGGGTTAGCCGCAAGTACCAGTTGAAACCTCGCTGGGAATCTGGCCATGCCGGCGGCT
>CAITNA010000121.1 GCA_903893675.1 uncultured Micrococcales bacterium | reverse complement strand
AGGATTAGGCGCAAGCGCGAAGCAACAAAATTTGAGCTCTGGCTCGAAAGCTTCGAACTACCCGATTGGGTTTTCAAATACATTTTTAAGCCACTGATCTGGGCGGCAATCTTCACCCTCGGCGCCTTCTTGCAGCTGCAGGTGCCATTCCTGAGCATCGACACTCCGCAGCCGAACTATCACGCTGCAACCCTCACCTCGGATGAGGTCTGGAAGATCGATAACTACACCTGCCAATCGATGGAACGCCTTCAAACCGTGATGCAGCAGGACAAGCCCGACCCTGTTGCCCTCATGGCGCTGGCACGTCAAGAGTCGCGCATCATCTCGACCGTGCTCGACCCGTGGAACACCTACCCGAACAAACAAGAGGGAACTCGCGACTGGCACGAGAACGCGGCCGCGGTTTGGCAGCGAGTGATGACCTTCGTTCCGCTCTACGCGCACAGCAATGAAGCCTGGTTTCTGAAGGCATACCCGAAGTGGGGCGGCCAGGCCGACTTCCACACCTATCTGGCGGTCATCCTTGAAGAGCGTGACCCGTCTCGCCTAAGCGATTGGATGATCTCGCTGAAGCACTGCGTTTACGCTCCAGTTGAACCTGCGGCAACGAGCATCCGTGTTCAAAAGTCGGCAGACGATGCTCAGTACTGCGCTATTTATGCGAAGCTGCGCAAGCAGAACTTCAACAACCCGGCCGCCGTTGCGACCTGGGCACAGCAGCAGAAAGCCAACGTGGATGCTCGCGGCACGCTGTCGCTCGATTGGACACAGCTCGAGTCGGCCCTGAGTTCCTATCTCGGATTCGCCGGAGACACCCAGTTGCCGTTTGCTAATGCCGCGCAGTGGAACAAGGCGAACCAGACCCCGCCTGTCGCAATTCTGCGTAATCGCATCGACTTGCTCTGCAGCTGAAAACTAGAATTGGGCAATGACCAAGCGCCAACGCCCGTGGGGTTATCAAGACCCGCAGAACGCATCTCAGCCGAACTGGCAACTGCACCCTGACACGATCGGCGTTCGAGCCGGCCTGAACCGAACCGGCTTCGGCGAGACCAGCGAGGCGCTGTTCCTCAACTCTGGCTTCACCTATGACTCGGCACACCAGGCAGAATCTGCCTTCTCAGACGAGACCGAGCACTTTCTCTATTCGCGCTTCGGCAACCCAACCGTCGAGACCTTCGAGCAGCGCCTAGCCGCTGTCGAGGGCGCTGAGGCGGCCTTCGCCTCTGGCACCGGAATGTCTGCCGTGTTCGCCTCGCTCGCCTCGCTGGTGGCCAAGGGCGACCGCATCGTGGCATCGATGGCGATGTTCTCTTCTTGCTACGTGATCATCACCGAGTTCTTGCCAAAGTGGGGCGTCGAGTTCGAGTTGGTTCAGGGCAACAACGAGGCCGACTGGGCAGCTGCCCTGTCGAAGCCAACCAAGGCAGTTTTCATCGAGACCCCGAGCAACCCGATGATGGAAATCGTCGACATCGCCATGGTCAGTGAGCTCGCTCACAAGGCAGGCGCCCTCGTGATTGTCGACAACGTTATGGCTTCACCGGTTTTGCAGAAGCCGCTTGCCCTCGGAGCCGACGCTGTGATGTATTCGGCAACCAAGCACATCGACGGCCAGGGCCGCGTGCT
>CAITNA010000120.1 GCA_903893675.1 uncultured Micrococcales bacterium | reverse complement strand
GCGCCAAAACCCTGCCAACTCGGGCCCGGGCTGGTTGAGCCCACGCTTGAGAGCCCGTTGATGCGGCCGTCCTTGCTGGCAAGCGCCCCCAACACATTGGCATAGGTCTCGACCTCGTGGTTTTTCACCAAGTTCAGCGAAGCCTCGGGCATCGAGACTGCGGTTGCCCCCTGCCAATTCGGTTTGCCGAGGCCATCCAGCAGCGGAATCAGATCGCCCTTGCCATCAATCGAAAGCAGTTTGAGCCCGGCAATCGGGCCGTGCCGGCCAAGCGGGGCCGCCACTTCAACGACCTTGTCTACCTGATATGGCACCTGGCCCTGGGCACTCTTGTCGGCAAGGCTGACCGCGACCATGCCGCCGAGCGAATGGCCAACAACTGTGACCCGATCGCCCACCCCTGCCCCCGACTTGGCCAGAGCCAACTCGACCGACCGCTCCACCGGGCTTGGCAACCCGGCGAGCTCGAGCACATTGGTTCGCATATCTAGCGGTCCGCCCAGCAGGGCCTTGGTGCCGGGCACATAAACCACGAATCGTCTGACCGACCCTTGCCCATAAACATCAACTCGGATGGTCGGCCTCGGGTTCTCGGCCACGGCCGCCAGTCGCTCAACCAAGGTTGCTGTGTTGGCGGGAGCGGGCTCCTCGCCACTGACCAGCGTTTGGCGCACCCATGCGCGGTCGGCCCCGAGGGCCAGCCGGGCCATTGGCGCAGCCGCGGTGGCAAGCACCTCCATGACCCCGATTCTCGAATCGGCCAGGTGGCCCAGCACCTGCCTCTCGGTCTCGAAAAACTGTTGACCGGCCACCTCGACTGTGTGAATCAGGCTTCGAATGCGCGCGACTATTTCGGGCAGTCGATGCAAAATCGCGATCAAGCGCCATGGCATAACCACCCCACCGGTGAGCGACTCAAACGCGATTAGTTCGCCCGCGTGAAACAGCGCGACTTTGATTCGATCGAGTTCGGCCTGGCTAACTAGGGTCGAGGTCACCAAAACTCCAAACCGCCTGAAGCAGTTGCTCAACCTCGTTCGCCAAATTCTCAATCGCGCTGGCAAGCGCACGTGCACTCGGGCCAGAGAATCCCAGTTGATTTGGCAGTGCCTCGAGAACTGCCACAGCCGCAATCGATAAACGCTGGTTCAAATTCGACATGCATTAATCATTCGAAGCCAATCGCGAGCGCGCAGGCCAGCATCCAAATCTGTGGATAGCAATAGGGCAGAATATCCCTGTGAGCAAACTTTCGAATCAACCACTGAGTCCGCTGGATGGCCGCTACCAAGCCGCCGTGGTTGAGCTCGGCGAACACCTGAGCGAGGCTGGTCTCAACCGCGCCCGCATCCACGTTGAGATCGAGTGGCTCATTCAGCTCGCAAACCGCCAGGTGCTTGGCAATGCCCGCACCCTCGACCTCACCGAGCAGGCCGCACTGCGAGCAGTCGTGACGAACTTCTCGGATGCCGATGTGGCCAAGCTCGCCGAAACCGAAGCCGTCACTCGCCACGATGTGAAGGCAGTGGAATACTTCGTGCGCGACAAGCTGGCAGAGCTAAAGCGCGGCGATCTGGCCGAGCTCGCGCACTTCGCCTGCACCAGCGAAGACATCAATAACCTCTCGTATGCGCTTACCGTGAAGTCTGCGGTCAACGACGTTTGGCTGCCACGAGCAAAGACCATGGTTGCCCGCATCACGGAGATGGCCACCAAGTTCGCCGATGTCGCGATGCTGAGCCGCACCCACGGACAACCGGCCACCCCGACCACCGTCGGCAAGGAACTCGCCGTTTTCGTGTACCGCCTGAACCGCCAGTTGGCTCGCATCTCAGCGGCCGACTACCTAGGCAAATTCTCTGGCGCTACCGGAACCTTTTCGGCTCACGTTGTTGCCGCCCCAACTGTCGACTGGCAGGCAGAGGGACGCACCCTGGTCCAAGGCCTTGGCCTCGGCTTCAACCCGCTGACCACCCAGATCGAGTCGCACGACTGGCAAGCCGAGCTCTATGCAGCCATCGCGCACTTCAACCGAATTTTGCACAACCTCTGCACCGACATCTGGACATACATTTCGCAGAACTACTTCAAGCAGATTCCACAGGCAGGCGCTACCGGTTCGTCGACCATGCCACACAAGGTCAACCCGATTCGCTTCGAAAACGCAGAAGCAAACCTCGAGCTCTCAAATGCAATCTTGGATTCGCTATCAGCGACCCTGGTCACCTCACGTCTGCAGCGCGACCTCACCGACTCTTCGGCGCAGCGCAACATCGGAGTTGGCTTCGGTCACTCGCTGCTCGCAATCGACAACGTGACTCGCGGCCTCGGCGAACTAGAACTCAACCGCCCTGTGATTGACGCCGACCTGTCAGAGAACTGGGAAGTTCTAGGCGAAGCAATTCAAACTGTGATCCGCGCGGAAGTTGCTGCTGGACGTTCGAACATCGAAGACCCATACAGCCTGTTGAAAGAACTAACTCGCGGCAAGCGCATCGGACATGACGACTTGGTTACGTTCATCAATGGTCTTGAGATTTCGCAGGATGCAAAAGATCGACTGCTTGCACTTCGCCCGAACAATTACGTCGGCATCGCTGCACAACTTGGCAAGTCGCTCTAGCGACTTCGAAAAATTATTTGAGTCGCGGCTTGTCGGCCGGGGTCGAATCATCCTTGGATGCAAGTTCCAAAGTCGCGATAACCACGAGCGTCACAATGAAGGTGATGCCCGCCGAAACGATTGCCAGGTTCGCAGATTCTAGGAACGGCTCATCAGGGCGACGAGTTCCGTAGTAAACGATGACTCCCAAAAATGCAGACGCAATAAAAGACAGCAAAAGATAAGTGCGCAGCGTGGTTCGTTTCATGCTTCAAGCCTACTTTGATGGCGTTGAGGCTGCGATTGCCAGAAGCACTCCGGTGATCAGCAAGTAGGCGCTGAAGAAGCCGAGCTGATTTCTTGGTGCGGCATCGGGAATCAAAAGCACGAGACCGAGAATCAAACTTGATGCTGAAACAATCGCCAGGTCGCGACCGCTCGAAGTCTTGAAACCGAGATTCATTGCGCCGATCAATAGCAGCGAGCCTTGAGCCAGAGCCCAGATCGAGACGAGCAACTGGTATGCGGTGCCAGCGTTTTCGATTAGTGCCACAGAAACACCTGCAGCGATCGAAACCACTGAGACAGCAAGCAATTGGGTGCGGGCCGCGCTCTTGTTTCGGCGTTGAATGGCACCGATGGCTAGACCAAATACCAGCAGGTAGCCAACCGCTAGCGGCCTTGCGACCTGCGCGTAGAACACCGGAGCAAGGAAGGTCAGCGCGAGGCCGGCAGCCAAATTGACTGCCGCCCAGGTCGCCGACATTGCTCGAGTCATTACTTCTTCAGATCTTCGAATTTGGAGTACTGGCCGAGGAAGTTCACGACCACCTTGCCGGTTGGTCCGTTACGTTGCTTGGCCAAGTAGATATCGGCTTCGCCGGCGCGTGAGTGATCCTTGTCGTACATGCCCTCACGGTGCAAAAGCATGATGACGTCGGCGTCTTGCTCAAGCGAACCAGATTCGCGAAGGTGCGAAATTTCTGGAACCTTGTTATCGCTCTTTTCGCTGTTACGGTTCAGCTGCGAAATCGCAATTACCGGAACTCCGATTTCTTTCGCGAGCAGCTTTAGCGCACGCGAGAATTCCGAGACTTCTTGCTGACGTGACTCGACTTTCTTGCCCGAGGTCATCAACTGGATATAGTCGATGACAATCATCTCGAGGCCAACCTGCGATGCGAGTCGGCGGCACTTCGCACGAATTTCTGGAAGCGTCATGTTTGGGCTGTCGTCGATAAACAACGGTGCGTCATTGATCTCACCGCGAACCGCAGCGAGCCTGGTCCAGTCGTTGTCGTTTAGCGAACCCTTGCGAAGGGTTTGCATGTAAATCTTTGACTCTGCTGAAAGCATGCGCAGTGCAATTTCTGCGCGGCTCATTTCGAGCGAGAAGAAAATCACTGGGCGACGGTGGGTGATTGCAGCTGTGCGCGCGAGATCAAGTGCAAGCGTTGACTTTCCAACTGCAGGGCGTGCCGCGATGATGATGAGCTGGCCTGGGTGCAAGCCGTGGGTCATTGCATCGAGTTCGTGGAAGCCGGTCGGAACTCCGGTCATGTCGCCGTCGCGCTTCTGCGCGTTTTCAATTTCTTCGATGGCGAGTTCGATCGAATCAGACAGCGGCGAATAGTCTTCGCCAACGCCTTGACGAGTGATCGCATAGACATCGTTCTGCGCGGTGTTGACGAGGTCGGTTACTTCACCCTCGGCGGCGTAACCCATCTGCGCGATGCGAGTGCCGGCTTCAACCAGGCGACGCAGGATGGACTTCTCCTGAACCATGCGCGCGTAGTAACCGACGTTCGCTGCGGTCGGAACGATTGAGGTCAGAGTGTGCAGGTAATCGCGGCCGCCGATTTTCGCGATGTCGCCACGCTTAGCAATTTCGTCGCCAACGGTGATTGCATCGACTGGCTCGCTGTGACTGAACAGCGACATTGCTGCGTCAAAAATGATCTCGTGCTTTGGCGAATAGAAATCTGCTCCGCGAACGTACTCCATTGCCTCGGCAACGGCGTCTGGCGAGAGCAGCATGCCGCCCAGGGTCGACTGCTCTGCGGCTAGGTCGTGCGGGGGAACTCGTTGTTCGAGCTGCGGAACTTGATCAACCGCGGTTACGGCTTGCAAGGACATGGGGCCTCCAATAGCTTCGAATTAGGTTCTAGCATCGGCCTACGACATCCCCGATTCAAATCAACCTGTGTGGGGATATGTGGATAACTTGTGGAAAACGCCGATGTTGCGTGGGGATAACCCCAATTGTGTTGTGGAGAACTGTGGAAAAATGCAGCAAAATCCCTGTATTTACTGGGCAAAAGGCTGTGAATCAAATAAGTGGATAAACCTTAAACCCTTGGGTGAGGCTTGTGCATAACCTTCAACTAGCGGGTTAAGTTATCCACTTATCCACAGGTTATCCACAGGGCTACCCGTAGGTGTCTCGCGGACCTCTGCCAGGCACCGAACGTGGGCCCTTCTTCCAGGACGGGGCATCAGGCCCTAAGAACTTGAGGGTTTCAATACCGAGATCAGCATGGGCCTCGACCACTCGGGCCAAGATCTCTGCCTGCATCAAACGCAGCTGAGTCGCCCAAGCGGTGGTGCGACAGCGCACGGTCAGAGTGCCATCAACGAGAGTTTCAGGTTTCGAGTTCTCGGCATTCACGTCGCCGACGATTTCGTTCCAACGATTGAACAGGTCGGCCTCTGCGACCTTGCCTTGCCAGCGGTAGGTCTCGAAAAGTCCGTCGATTGTGGTGCCAGCCTTAATCGGCTCGCGGCCGCGATCGAATGGCTTGGACTTCTGCTTTTCCTTTTCACGGATGCGCTTTGCATCGCGTGACAGCCGACCGGTTACGGCCTCGCGCATCCGGTAATAAAACTCTTGCGTGAAGTCGCTAGCCATGCTGAACAACTCCATTCGTGACTGTGAAAACTTTCGCGTGAAGTTCAGATGGTACATCGTCGGCCACGGCTGCTGTAATCAAAACCTGCTCGTTCGATGCAACGAGGTTTGCCAGGCGACTGCGGCGACCGGCATCCAAGGTTGCGAAGACGTCGTCGAGAATCAGAACCGGATCGCCGGCGCGGCCATCCTGGCGAAGCAAGTTCAACGATGCCAAACGCAGTGCGAGGGCGAGAGACCAGGTTTCGCCACTCGACGATTGGGTCTTAGCCGAAAGCTCGTTAAGCAAGAAAACTAGATCGTCGCGATGTGGTCCAACCAAAGTGATTCCGCGTTCGAGTTCCTTTACCCGGATCTCGCGAAGTTTGTCGTGATAAATCTTTGAGATTGCTGCGGCATCTTCGATGAGCATCGAGTCGAGCTCTGCATCGTCATCGAACGAAATTTGCGCGGTTGCAATTGATGACTTGACCAGCACCTCAACCGCAACTCGCGCGAGAGCAATCGCGGCGTAGCTCTCTTCAAGAAATGGTTTGAGTTTGTTAACCAGTGCGACGCGACCGGCGATGATTTCCGAGCCGAACTTGACGAGTTGTTCATCCCAGGCATCAAGCGTTGAAAGTGCTGTGCCCTTGGCGCCCGTTTGTTTAGCGGTGCGCAGCAAGGTGTTGCGTTGTTTGAGAACGCGCTCGTAGTCAGCGATTACTCCGGCGAAGCGAGGGGTTAGCTGCACGAGTAGGTCATCGATGAAGTCTCGGCGATCGCTCGGATTTCCGCGCACCAGCTCGACATCTTCGGGAGCGAAGGTCACGCTGATGACCGAACCCAAAATGTCGCGGGGGCGGGTCAATTGATTTTTGTTGATTGCTGCGCGATTTGCCGAACCGCGATTCATTTCGTATTCGACAAGAACATCGCGATCATTGTGATGCGCCATCGCACGGATCGAGGCGGAATTTTGTTTAATGCGAATCAATGATTCATAGCCCGCAACACGATGACTTCGAAGCGTCGAGAGATAGCCGATTGCCTCAACCAGGTTGGTCTTGCCGTGGCCGTTTTCACCAACGAACAGGTTTACCCCGCGGCCCAACTCAACTTCGGCATGCTCGTAGTTGCGAAAATTGGCGAGCGACAGATGCTTTATGTACATCTGTCACCCGCCAATCGTTGCGTTTTTGATCGCCCCGGTATGAGGCGAATTCAGAAAACTAGTCGGCCTTCTTGACTGCGTGTCCGCCGAACTGGTTGCGCAATGCTGCAACCGCCTTCATTGCAGGAGAGTCATCCTGGCGCGATGCGAAACGAGTGAAGAGCGATGCGGTGATAACCGGCATTGGCACAGAGTTTGCAATTGCCTCCTCAACGGTCCAACGGCCTTCGCCAGAGTCTTCGACGTAGCCGCGGATCTTGTCGAGGTTCGGGCCCTCTTCTTCAAGCGCGCGAACCAGCAGGTCGAGCAACCATGAACGAACCACGGTTCCGCGCTGCCATGCAGCAAAGGTGCCGTGAACATCCTTGATGATGTCCTTCTTCGCGAGAAGCTCGTAGCCCTCTGCGAAAGCCTGCATCATGCCGTACTCGATGCCGTTGTGGACCATCTTGGCGTAGTGACCGGCGCCTACATCGCCAACGTGCACGAAGCCCTCTTCGCGCTTGCCCTCTGGGCGCAAGGCATCGAAGATCGGCATGGCGCGAGCAACTAGTGCATCGTCGCCGCCAACCATTAGGCCGTAACCGTTCTCAAGGCCCCACACTCCACCAGAAACACCGCAGTCGAGGTAGCCGATGCCGTGCTCCTTGAGCGCGGCGGCGTGCTTGATGTCTTCGCTGAAGCGTGAGTTTCCACCTTCGATGATCAGGTCGCCAGGCTCGAGGTGCTTGGTCAGTTCGTCGATTACCTCATCGGTAGGTGCTCCGTGAGGAACCATTACCCAAACAGTGCGAGGAGTTGGAAGCGCGGCAACCAGATCCTTGACTGAGTCGACGTCAGATACATCGCGGTTACGTGCGTATCCGGTTACTTCGACTCCGTTGTTGCGAAGACGCTGGCGCATGTTGCCACCCATCTTGCCGAGTCCAATTAGACCAATGTGGGTCATGGTTTGCCTTTCGGTTTTTTGCTTTTTAAAAATTAGTTAGACAGCAGGCGAGGCTGCAAAAGGTAGCGGAAGCTGTCGCTGTCGTTCTTCGCCGAGTGCGGAGCGAGCAGCAACGGGCTTGCCTTCGCTGGATTGTCGTGCATGTTGGTCAAGCCGATTTTCGCGAACTCAGTATGAATTCCAGAGAGTCCGTCGATAACAAACTGCGGCTTGAGTTCCATTCCGCGCGGGTCTCCAACTAGCTCAGCATCAACTTCTTCGCTCGCCTGTGTGAGCTCACCTGGGTTGGTTGTGATGTTGATTGACCCGGCGTTGAAGTTGAATCGCATGTGGTGATCGCGGTCGACAACCAACATCGCGCGGCGAGTAGCCTCGAGCAGCTCCTGTTTTGAGACAACCGCATAGCTAGCAACTTCGGCGGCAAACATGGTCTTGATTGGCGGGAATCCGCCCTTGATGAGGCCGGCGGTAACCGACTTGTTTTGGGCCTGGAAGGCAATCATTTGGCGGTCTTCAGTGTTCATAATCGAAACAGCGATGTCGCCGGTGTTGCCGAAAGTCTTGGCAACTTCGAGCAGGGTCTTGGTCGGAACCATGACCGTGGTGTCTGAATCTTTTGAGCTTGGGTTCCACTTGATCTCGACGAGCGCCATGCGGTATTTGTCGGTCGCAAGCAATGAGAGTTCGCTGCCTGCAGTCTCAATTTGAATCGACGCGAAAATTGGCTCGAGCTCATCACGCAAGGAGGCAACCGAAACCTGGTGAACGGCGGTGTCGAATGCTTCTGCAGAAATCGATCCCGAAACGGTTGGAATCTCAGGAAGGGTTGGGAACTGGTTTACGTCCATTACTGGGAAACCAATTTTGGTGCTGCCACAAACCATGTTGAAAGTCGAACCATTCAACGTGAATTCAACCGGCTGGTTTGGAAGCTTGCTTACGAGGTCACCAAGAAGTCGACCCGAAATAAGAACACGACCAGAGTTTTCTACCTTGGCAATGATTTCAACCTGGCCAGAAACTTTGTGATCAAAAACTGAAAGACGAACTGCGTTTGCATCAGCCTCGATGAGGATTCCACCAAAAGCAGGATTGGTTGGTCGTTGAGGAAGGAATCGAGCTACGAATGCAACTGCGTCACTTAAGACATCGCGATTGACTTGAAACTTCAAGGAAGTGACCTAACTTTTGAAATGACCGAGTGGTCGGTTTCTAATATTGGCACAAAGCGCAGACACTGACTCTCGACCAGGATGAACCAAGCTGAGAAATCAGTAATCAAACTTGGATCGAGTCTCTCAAAACCGGCTCCGTTGGTTTTCTTGAATTAACTCTCTTTAAAGACAACATCATTAATAACCTCTGTGGAAACTGTGGACAAACTGCTGAGGGCCAGAAATTCATTGGGAACTACAACGGTGAAAGATGTTTACACAGCTGTTAATAAAACTGTGGATAACTATGTTGCTTGTGGATGAAAATCCTAGAACTAACAGTTTGGCTGGAGTTATTGAGGTTTTATACCCAGAAAAAGCCAGTTATCCACAGGCTTTAGCACAGGCTAGCGGCTGGCCTTGATACGGTCTTCGATTTGCAAAACGTCGTTGTAAATGCCCTTGCGGTGCTTCATTTCCTGGGCAATTTTGCCGTGTGCATAAAGAACGGTGGTGTGGTCTTTGCCACCAATGATTTGGCCGATTTTTGGCAACGAAAGGTCGGTCAGAGTACGGCAGAGATACATCGCGATCTGACGGGCCTGAGCAATAGCTGACGTGCGGCTCTTGCCGTGAATATCGTCAACCGACAGGTTGTAGTACTTGGCAACCGTGGCAATAATCTCGGATGCGGTAACGATGGTGTCTTGCCCTATTGGGGAGTAATCCTTGAGAACCGTCTGAGCCGTGACCATGTCGATCGGCTTGCGGTGCAGTGAAGAGTAGGCAACCAGGCCGTTGAGAACACCCTCGATCTCGCGAACGTTGCTCGAAACGCGCTTCGCAATGAACTCGAGCACGTCGTCTGGAACCTCGGCGCGGTCGTATTCGGCCTTCTTGCGAAGGATGGCGATGCGGGTCTCAAGCTCTGGGGCCTGAACGTCGGTGCTCAAACCCTTGGCAAATCGGCTGGTCAGGCGCTCCTCGAAGCCCGAAAGCTTGGTTGGCGGCTGGTCTGAGGTGAGCACGATCTGCTTGTTGAACTTGTTTAGGGCCTCAAAAGTGTAGAAAAACGCCTCTTGGGTCTGCTCTTTGTCTGCCAAAAACTGGATGTCGTCGATCAACAGCACGTCGACCTGGCGATATTCCGCCTGGAAAGCAGCCGGGCGGTTGTCGCGCAGCGAGTTGATGAAGTCGTTGGTGAATTCTTCCGACGAGACGTAGCGAACTCGAAGGCCAGGGTATTCGGAGCGAACCGAGTTGCCGATCGCGTGAAGCAGGTGGGTTTTGCCAAGGCCCGAGGC
>CAITNA010000119.1 GCA_903893675.1 uncultured Micrococcales bacterium | reverse complement strand
GGGCCTAGCTCGGGCTTCGGAAACCAGACGTCGAGAACGGTTCCGTCGTTGGCGACAGTTGCGAGGCCGTGGCCCCAGGCCTGCGTTTGAGCGTTGTTGGTTTCAGTCACGGGTTCAAGATTACAAGTAGGCTCGTTGTTATGTCTGGCCTTGATTTGCACTCGGATGTCGTTGAACTGACTCGAGCCATCTGCGATATCGAATCGGTCTCTGGCAACGAAAAGGCCCTGGCTGACGCCATCGAATCTGCCCTTGCAAAACACCCGCACCTCGAGGTCATTCGCCACCAGGATGCAATCGTCGCCCGCACCAACTTCGGCCACGCCAGTCGCGTTGTGATCGCCGGCCATATAGACACCGTTCCAGTTGCCGACAACCTGCCTACCAAGTTCATCGAGTCTGACGGCCGCCGCATGCTCTGGGGTCGCGGCACCGTCGACATGAAGGCCGGGGCAGCGGTGCAGCTCAAGCTGGCCGCCGAACTCACCGCGCCGAACCGCGACATCACCTGGATCTTCTATGACCACGAAGAGGTTGACGCCAGCCTGAATGGCCTCGGCCGCATCTCGCGCGAGCGCCCAGAGCTGCTCGATGCCAACTTCGCCATTCTCTGCGAGCCAACCAACGCCCAGATCGAGGGCGGTTGCAACGGCACCATCCGTGTGGTCGTTCGCGCGAAGGGCGTCAAGGCACACAGCGCCCGCGCTTGGATGGGCAGCAACGCGATTCACTCAGCCGCCGAGATTCTCAACCGCCTGAACAACTATCAACCGCAAGAGGTTGAGGTCGATGGTCTGGTCTACCGCGAGAGCCTGAATGCCGTTATGATTTCGGGCGGCATCGCCACAAACGTCATTCCCGACCAGGCCGATGTCACAATCAACTATCGTTTCGCGCCGAACAAGACTGGGCAAGAGGCAGCGGCTCACCTGTGCGAGCTGTTCGAAGGCTTCGAGATCGGCATGACCGACCTGAGCGAAGGCGCTCGACCTGGCCTGGACCGCCCAGAAGCCGCTGCATTCGTGGCGGCCACCGGCACAGTGCCGCAGCCGAAGTATGGCTGGACAGACGTCGCGCGATTCAGCGCACTGGGCATCCCGGCTGTGAACTTCGGCCCTGGCGACCCGAACAAGGCGCACGCCGACGACGAGGCTGTCGATGTCGCGCAGATTTACTCGTGCGAGGCCGCGCTTCGCAAATGGCTGACTGAGTAACCGCACTCAAATCGTGAACGCAATCAAGCAATTCCTGGGGCGCCACTGGTGGGCACCGGCGCTTGCCATTTTTGCAGCGGCACGCCTGTTCAGTTTCTTCGCGTTTTTGTTCTTCGCGAGCATCCAAGAGGCGAACTATTGGACAGCCGCACAACCCGGCTATTTCGACTTTCTAAACATCTGGGATGTCGAGTGGTATCACAAGATTTTCACGCACGGTTATCCGGTGCCGCTGCCGACCAACCCCGACGGTTCGGTGCAAAACAACGAGTGGGCTTTCTTTCCGGCGTTCCCATATCTGATCAAGGCACTTGCTTGGTTGACCACAGTCGACTGGAAATATCTCGCGCCGATCGTCGCAACAATTTTCGGCTTCCTGTTCATCATCGGTGCATATCGCTTGCTTCGCCTGCGCTTGGATGAACGAACCACACTCTGGGCAATCGCAATCGTTTCGTTCGCCTGGGCCTCTCCGGTGTTGCAGGTTGGCTATGCAGATTCGATGCAGCTGTTCTTCATCACTGTTGCGATCTGGGCTTTCGTGCAGCGTCGCGACTGGGTTGTGGTGCTCGCGATTTTGGCGGCCTCGCTGACTCGCCCTGGCACGCAGGCGTTCGCGCTGATGTTTTTGATTCTCGCAATCATTCACCGCAAGGATGTGCGTGAGCGCTGGCGTCTGCTCGGGCTCACCGCAGTAAGCGGAATTTTCGGGTTCCTCTGGCTGGGCATCGCGTGGGCAGCGACTGGGCGTTGGAACGCCTATCTCGAAACCGAGAACTCGTGGCG
>CAITNA010000118.1 GCA_903893675.1 uncultured Micrococcales bacterium | reverse complement strand
CGGCTGAGCTCATCGGCTTTCTTAACCACGGTTACGCCCTGAGCGCTGCCGCTTCGGGCTGGTTTCACAACCAACGGGAAGCTCAGGGTCTGGGTTACGGCCTTGAGCACGCCATCGGCGTCTAGCTCGCGGAAGGTGTCTTTAGGCAGCGTGACGGAGGCAGGGGTCTGGATGCCGGCCTGGGCGACCAGGATCTTGGCAACGGCTTTGTCCCAGGCAAGGCGCGAACCGCTGGCCGAAGCGCCAACGAATGGAACGCCGGTAAGGGCCAGAATGTCGCGGAGTGCGCCATCCTCGCCGCTGGCACCGTGAAGGCAAGGCCAAATCACATCTGGCGTGTCCTTTTTGATGTTGGAGAGCAGCTTCTCGTCTGGCTCACGGATGATGACCTCGCTGCCCGCATCGAGCAGGGCATCGGCCACGCGGCGACCCGACTTGAGCGAGATTTCGCGCTCATGCGAGATGCCACCGGCGAGCACGAGAATTTTGAGACTGCGCTTTGACTTGCCCTTGGAAATCATTACTTTGCCTTCTTGCCGAAAGTTTCGAGCAGTTCGGTCTGACGATTGATCACCGTTGCCAATCGCTTGATGCCAACATTTAGGTTCTCTGGAGTCGGGAAGCTGTAGCAGATGCGCAGGTGCTGGTGACCGGTGCCATCGCCGAAGAACGCGGTGCCCGGAGTGTATGCGACGAGCTCTTTCACGGCGAGAGGAAGCATCGCCTTCGAGTCGATTCCCTCGGGCAACGTGACCCAGAGATAGAAGCCACCATCTGGACGAGTGGTCTGAAGGTTTGGCAAATACTCGGCAAGCGCATCCAAGGCGGCATCGCGACGCTCACGATAAACACCGCGGAACGTGTCGACCTGCTTGCGCCAGTCTGCGATGTTCAGATATTCGCTGATCAACATTTGTGAGAACGATGATGGGCAGAGCAGCGCGGACTCTTGAGCGAGAACAATTTTTTCGCGAAGCGCAGGCGGAGCAAGAACGTAACCGACGCGGAAACCAGGCGCGAGAATCTTTGAGAACGAACCTAGGTAGATGACGTTGTCGTCGAGACTGCGAAGCGCATCTGGAACCGGCTTGTCGAAATAGAGCAGACCGTATGGATTGTCTTCGAGAACCAGAATGTGCTCGCGCTTGCAAATCTCGATGATCTGCGGGCGACGCTTTGCAGCGAGCGTGACGCCCGATGGGTTTGCAAAGTTCGGAACCAAATAGAGGAACTTGATTCGACGACCCTGAGCCTTCATCTTGCTAATGGCCTCTTGAAGCGCCTCTGGCGAGATGCCCTCGTTGTCGGTGTAGACGTGTTCGATGTGCGCTTGGTAGTGACGGAAAATTCCGATTGCTCCGACGTAGCTCGGGCCTTCCGCGAGAACGACGTCACCCTCATCCAAGAAAAGACCGGCGACCAAATCGAGAGCGTGCTGCGAACCTGTGGTGACCACGACGTCGTCTGGTGAAGCGTGAATGCCCTCGAGGGCCATCACATCGCGCAGCTGTTCGCGAAGCTCGGCATCGCCCTGACCGCCACCGTATTGAATGGCCAGGTCGCCCTTGCGAGCCATCATCGACTCGTAGGCCTTGGCGATGAGATCCTTTGGAAGGGCCGCCACATAGGGCATTCCGCCTGCAAGCGAGACGACCTCTGGGCGTGAAACTACCGCGAAAAGTGCGCGGACTTCAGAAACTGAAAGGGTGTGGGCTCGCTCTGCATATGCATCCAGCCATGAATCAAAGTTGTTGCTTTGTGGCGGGCGAGCTTCAGACATTTACCTACTTTAGCCAGTCGGCCAAGTCCTGCTCAAGCGCAAACTTCGGCTTCGCACCGACCATGTCTTTGACGACCTCACCGTTTTCGAAAAGTTTGAATGCTGGGATGCCCGTGATGCCGAACTTCATCGCGAGCTCTGGCTCTTCATCGACGTTCACCTTCACGACGGTGATCTTGTCGGCGTTCTCTTCGCCGATCTGGTCAACGATTGGAGAAACCGCGCGGCATGGTCCGCACCACTCTGCCCAGAAGTCGACGAGCACTGGCTTAGTGCTGTTGATTACTTCAGCTTCAAACGTTGTGGTGGTTACTGACTTCGACATGGTTTCTCTCTTCTTGTGGTTGAAGACCTAGTGACCTTCGAGATATTTTTCGGCGTCGAGTGCGGCAACGCATCCTGAGCCGGCGGCGGTGATTGCCTGACGGTAGGTGGCGTCGATGACGTCGCCAGCTGCAAACACACCTGGGATGCTCGTGCGCGATGATCGACCGTCGACCTTGATGAACTTGTCTTCGGTTAGTTCGAGTTGGTTCTCGACCAACAAGACGCGTGGGTCAGAGCCGATTGCGATGAACAGACCTTCAACTGCGAGCTCGCTGGTCGAACCGTCGACGGTGTTGCGCAGCGAAAGCTTGTCGAGGTTCGGTGCACCGTGAAGTGCGGTGACCTCGGTGTTGTAGACAACCTCGATCTTCGGGTTGTTTAGCACGCGCTCCTGCATCGTCTTCGACGCCTTGAACGAGTCGCGGCGGTGAAGCAAGTAAACCTTCGAACCGAACTTGGTGAGGAACATCGCCTCTTCCATTGCAGAGTCGCCACCGCCGACAACGGCGATTGCCTTTTCGCGGAAGAAGAAGCCGTCGCAAGTTGCACACCACGAGACGCCGTGGCCACTGAGTTCACGCTCGCGCTCGAGCCCGAGCTCGCGGTAGGCCGCACCGGTCGAAACGATTACCGCGCGAGCCTCGAAGGTCTCGCCGGCACCGGTCTTAACGATCTTGATGTCGCCGCTGAGGTCGACCTCCACCACGTCGTCCATGAGCACCTCGGTGCCAAAGCGCTCGGCCTGGGCCTGCATGTTCATCATCAGATCTGGGCCCATCAGGCCATCTGGGAAACCAGGGAAGTTCTCGACCTCGGTGGTCTTCATGAGTTCGCCACCAGGCTCGACCGAAGAGGCGATAAGCAGTGGCTTCAACCCGGCGCGAGCGGTGTAGATGGCGGCGGTCCAGCCGGCAGGGCCGGAACCGATGATGATGACGTTGCGCAAGGTGACTCCTAGAGGGGCGAATGGCCCATGATATGAATCAAATTTTATTTGCGCAGTATTCCCTTAGCTGCACGAATCGCAGATTCGGCCTCGGCAACCTTCATAAGGCGAAGCAAAATCAGGTAAACCCCACCCATTACAAGGCCGACGATGGCATCGGTGATTACCGAGGAAACGATCGATTTCAGGGCAAATGAGCCATTTGAGGTGCCGCCGAGCAGCTGCAGGGTGAAATAGCCGACCACTGCGGCGCCAACAGCCGCAATTACGAAGCGAAGCATCGAAGCCAGGATGTGCTCACGGAACAGCGATCCGATGCGACGACGAAGCATCAGGTATGCGATTACCGCTTGAACCGTGACGGTGAGCGAAGTGAGGGCCGAGAGCGCGACCACGATGTATGCGTGCGGCACGGTGAATGCGATTGTGATCGAGCCGCACATGTGAAGTGCAATCTGAATGCAGGTGAAGACAAAAGGTGTGCGCGTGTTTTCAAGAGCGTAGAAAGCACGCTGCATCATGTAAACGAAACTGAATGGAAGCAATCCGAGCATCAGCGCAATCAAAACATTTCCGAGCGCAATGTTGCCGCCGTATTCACCAACGAAAACTCGAGCTATCGGATATGCAAGAACGATTAGCAACGAGGATGCAATTGCCGAGATCAATGCGATGGTTCGAAGACCCGCAGACAAATCTTTCTTGAGCAAGTCGATTCGACTTTCGTGAACGTGCTGCGACATTTTGGTGAAGTAAGCGGTGGCGATTGAAACGGTTGCAACGCTGTGCGGAAGCATGAAGATCAACCAGCCGATAGATGCAGCTGCAACCGATGCAATGGCAACCCCGTTCGAGCGACCACTGGTTGCACCCGATGCAACGATGCTCTGCACGAGCCCACCAATTTGAGTGACGATCACCATGCCGAGGGTCCACGATGCTGCACGAAGTGCAGGCCCGAGACCAAAGCCGCGCCATTTGAAGTTGAGGTTGAGCGAAAGGCCGATGCGCTTCCACGCGAAAAACAGAATCAGTGCCTGCGCAGCAACACCAACTGTTGCGCTGCCAGATAGCCAAGCAATCTGCGACTCGGTCCAGTTTTCGATGCCCTGCTTGTCGGTTGGGTCTGCACCGAACATGACGATGTATGCGATCAAACCTGCGAGAGCAACAATGTTGTTGAGAACCGGAGCCCAGGTGTATGGACCGAATGCACTTCGCGCGTTCAACACTTCGCCGAGCAGCGAGTAAAGACCATAGAAGAAAAGCTGAGGCAGACACCAGTATGCGAATGCCGTCGCAAGTGCCAACTGGTTGGTGTTCCAGCCGCTGGTGTAAATGCGAACCAGCACAGGGGCCGCGACGGTGGCCACCACAGTGACGATGAGGAACACCGTCAATAAGAAGGTGAGCAGGCGGTCGACGTAACCCTTGCCGCCGTCTTCGTGACTGCGCGCTTTCACGATCTGCGGCACGAGAACCGCCTGAAGCACGCCGCCGACGATGATCACGTAAACGTTGTTCGGCAGCTGGTTGGCGACGCCGAAGGCGTCGGCGGCGTTGGTGGTAACACCGATGGCCACCGCCAAGAGAACTGAGCGCGCGAACCCGAGCACGCGAGAAATCACGGTGCCCGACGCCATCAGAAGTGACGAACGCAGAATGCTCAAGCCGATGCTCCCCGTCGTTTACGCAGCGTGCGAATCACGCCGAACGTGAGAAGAATTGCCACGGTGGCTGTGAAACCGATGAGAATCGCGGTCTCGGCACCTGGGTTCACATTGATGTGCAACGTTGCTTTGCTGTTCAGGCTCAAGCCCGAAAAAGTTTCGAGCCAAACGTTTAGGTCGACGTTTCCCACTCCGGTAGCCTGCACCGGCAACTTCGCGGTGATTGCAGTCTGCGCTGGAACAGTTACTTCGATTGCCTCGGGCACTGAGATGCGACCGTTCAACGGAATCGCGTGAACCTGCACACGAACATCCAAGTCGAAATCGTTTTGAATTCGAATCGGGATGGCCGACGAAGATGAGAGCAAATTGATATCGCTGCCAGCCAGGATGTGCACGCTCGGAATATCTTGCGGAGCTGATGCGTGCGCGGAAGCTGCGGCTAGCGAACTCGAAGCGAACGATGAGTGTGCGCCAGAGAGCGTCAAAGCTGCGGCGAGTGCAAGAGTTGCAACGCGCTTCACTGCTTGGCCAACCATTCGATTAGCTTCACGGCGAGCTTGCGCTCGTTTTGGTGAGTGAGTTGTTTCTCGAGCTCGTCGATGTGAACCCAGCGGGCTTCGACAGCTTCGTGATCCGGGTCGTTCTCGACGGTGAGGGTGCCGCCGGTTTGACGCATAAGAAAGTGGTGCACGGTTTTTTCGATGGTGCGATCCGGCACGGTGAACGCATAGGTGATCTGACCTAGCGAATCGATGATCTCGGCCTTAAGGCCCGTTTCTTCTTCGACCTCGCGAACCGCGGCCTGCTCGTAGTTTTCGTCGCCCTCTGGGTGCCCCTTGGGAATGCACCACTCGAGTCGACCCCCGCGGGTCAGTCGACCAATCAGAGCAACGAGTTTCGGGTTTTCGGCGTTCATCACGAAACCGCCTGCCGAGGTTTCGACCACGCGTGGTCGATGTTTGCCTTGGCCGCCCTGAGTCATACTCGCAAGTGTAGAACGGGCATCCGTGAAGGGCCCTGTGGCACGATTGAGGCATGCAGACAGTGGCGCAGGCACTGGCGAATCTCGAAAAACTCACCGATTCGCCTCTGTTCGCGCAACTTGGTCAACGGTTCCAGGATGCGGGACACGAACTTGCGTTAGTCGGCGGGCCTGTGCGCGATGCGTTTTTGGGCCGTCGCTCGCCAGACCTTGACTTCACCACCACTGCCACGCCTGACGAAATCTTGGCGACCATCAAGCCGATGGTGAATGCCCATTGGGACATCGGCCGAGAGTTCGGCACGATTGGGGCTCGCGTCGGCGACGAGCAGATCGAGATCACTACATACCGAGCCGATAAATACGACCGCGACAGCCGCAAGCCCGAGGTGCGTTTCGGCAAAGATCTAACCGAAGACCTGCTTCGCCGCGATTTCACGGTAAACGCCATGGCCCTGCGCCTGCCCGAAAAGGTCTTCGTTGACCCGTTCGACGGCCTGAAAGACCTGTTGGCCGGGGTGCTTCGCACGCCTGGCAAGCCGGAGGACTCTTTCAGCGACGACCCGCTGCGCATGATGCGCGCGGCCAGATTCACCTCGCAGCTGGGTTTCGAAATCGAACCGGCAACCTTTGAGGCCATGGTCGCCATGGCCGGCCGCATCGAGATCATTTCGGCCGAGCGCGTGCGCGATGAGCTGGTCAAGTTGCTAATGGGCAACCAGCCGCGCCTGGGAATTGAGGCCCTGGTTGAATCGGGCATCGCGGCCATCGTGCTGCCAGAGGTGCCGGCACTGAAGCTCGAGGTCGACGAGCACCACCACCATAAAGATGTCTATGAGCACAGCCTCAAGGTGCTCGAGCAGGCCATTGACTATGGCCGCGATTACGGGCTCGAGAACGACTTCGTGCTGCGCTTTGCCGCGCTAATGCACGATGTCGGCAAGCCAAAGACCCGCCGCATGGAAGGTGGGGTGGTCACCTTCTTCCAGCACGACAAGGTGGGTGCGAACCTGACCCGCGACCGCATGCGTGCCCTGCACTTCGACAACGACACCATCAAGGCCGTTCGGTTGCTGATTTCAGAGCACCTGCGCTTCTTTGGCTATGGCCAGAACGACTCGTGGACCGACTCGGCCGTTCGCCGCTATGTGCGCGACGCCGGTGATCAACTCGAGCGCCTGCACGCCCTGACCCGAGCCGACGTCACCACGCGCAACCAGAAGAAGGCCGACCGCCTTGCCCACGCATACGACGACCTCGAGACCCGAATCAAGGTCATTGCCGAGCAGGAAGAGCTTGGCGCGATTAGACCCGATCTCGACGGTGAGCAGATCATGAGCATCCTAGGTTTGAAGCCATCGCGCGAGGTCGGCGAGGCCTATAACTGGCTGCTCGAATTGCGCCTCGAAGAAGGCCCGCTCGGCGAAGAGGTCGCCAAAGAGCGCTTGCTTGCCTGGTGGGCCAGCAGGTAAACTCGACAGGTTGCCCTTCTTGGGCGCGTGCAAAGAACCCTCCTGCTATGGAAAGTCCATGGCCGTTTAGTCCGAAGGAGGTGGGTGAATCATGCACAAATATGAGCTCATGGTAATTCTCGACCCATCAGTTGAAGAACGTACCGTTGCTCCAAGCCTCGACAAGTTCCTCAACGTGATTCGCAATGGTGCAGGCACCATTGAGAAGGTTGACATCTGGGGCCGTCGTCGTTTGGCATACGAAATCAACAAGAAGAGCGAAGGCATCTACGCCGTCGTTAACATGACCGCAAACGCTGCAGACGTAATCGAACTCGACCGTCAGCTGCGAATCTCTGAGGCAGTTATGCGCACCAAGGTGCTGCGCGCCGAAGACGTTGCGTTCACCATCGAGTCATCGTCGATCCCACAGATCACCAAGGATGAGTTCGCTGAGAAGAAGACCGCTCGCAAGCCATCACCAAAGGCAGCTAAGTAATCATGGCCGGTGAAGTAAACGTAACCATCGTTGGCAACCTAGGTGCCGACCCAGAGTTGCGTTACACCCAGGGCGGTGTTGCAGTTGTCAGCGTGAACGTCGGTTCGACCCCACGCACTTTCAACCGCACCACCAACGCATGGGAAGACGGCGAAACCGTATGGGTTCGCTGCACCGCATGGCGTGAGGTTGCCGAGAACGTTGCACAGTCGCTCACTAAGGGCACCCGTGTAGTTGTTACCGGTCGTCTCAAGGCTCCAAGCGCATACCAGACCGCGTCTGGCGAGGCTCGTGCATCGCTCGAGCTCGAGATCGAAGAGATCGGCGCTTCACTTCGCAACGCAACCGCAGTTGTCACCCGTCGCGCTCGCGAGGGTGGAGCAGCAGTTGCCGGTGGCGGCGACCCATGGGGCGATGCTCCAAAGAAGTCGGTATCAGACGCAGGCTGGGCTAACCCAGGCACTGGCGCTGGCGCAGACGACACCCCTTTCTAAACGCAGTTTTAAACATTCTTAATTAGGAGAAAATCATGGCTGGAAAGTCAGACGACCGTCGCAAGGCGATGCGCAACGCGAAGAACGCGAAGCTCGCACCTGTGAAGGCAATTAAGGTTGGCGTGATCGACTACAAAGACATCGCTACCCTTCGCAAGTTCGTATCAGACCGCGGCAAGATTCGTTCACGTCGCATCACTGGCGTCTCTGTTCAGGAGCAGCGCCTCATCGCCAAGGCCGTCAAGAACGCACGCGAGATGGCTTTGATGCCATACGCCGGTGCAGGTCGCTAAGGAGCAAACATCATGGCAAAGCTAATTCTGACCAACCAGGTATCAGGCCTGGGCGCAGCCGGCGACGTCGTCGAGGTAAAGAACGGTTACGCACGTAACTACCTTCTTCCTCGCGGATTCGCAGTTCTGTGGAGCAAGGGCGGCGAGAAGCAGGTCGAGCAGATCAAGTCAGCTCGCGAAGCTCGCGCAATCGCTACCGCCGAAGAGGCACAGATCCTCAAGGCACGTCTCGAAGAGAAGGCAATCCGTTTGTCGGCTAAGGCCGGCGTCGGTGGTCGTCTGTTCGGTGCAATCAAGACCGCGGATGTTGCAGCAGCAGTTGCAGCAGCTGGCATCGGTGAACTCGACAAGAAGAAGATCGAGATCCCTTCGCCAATCCGCACCTCAGGACAGCACCTGGCTCTCGTTCACATCACCGGTGGACTAATCGCCAAGGTAACCCTCGAGGTTCAGGGCAAGAAGTAACCAGTTTTCTGGTCGAAAACGGGCTCCGAAAGGGGCCCGTTTTTGCATATCCGGCGGGCGTGCATCCCAGATAAATAAAGGGCGAGAGGCCTGTGTGCCGTGGTAAAAGAATGTCGCCGGCCGAGGTAAAATTTAGGGGTTAGCAACCCCGAATATCAGTCGCATTTTGGTGCGCAGTTCAGTGGGCCTAATCCAGCAAAAAGGAGCACCAAGTCAATATGAACGCACCTAAAAAAGAGGCTAAACCGGGCGAATACGACGCCGGGAATATCCAAGTTCTTGAGGGTCTCGAGGCTGTTCGCAAGCGCCCGGGAATGTACATCGGCTCCACTGGTCCCCGTGGTCTTCACCACCTGGTTTACGAAATCGTCGACAACGCCGTAGACGAATCACTCGCCGGCTACTGCGACACCATCAACGTCACCATCACCAAGGATGGCTGGATCCGCTGTGAAGACAACGGCCGCGGCATTCCTGTGGCTGAGCACCCAACCGAAAAGAAGTCGACCCTCGAGGTCGTGCTCACCGTGCTTCACGCCGGCGGAAAGTTCGGCGGCGGCGGTTACGCGGTGTCGGGTGGTTTGCACGGTGTGGGTGCATCCGTGGTTAACGCACTTTCGACCGAGCTTCGCGCAGTAGTTGCGCGTGACGGTCACCTTTGGACCCAGCAGTTCAAGATCGGTGTTCCGACCGGTCCGGTTAAGCAGGGCCCGGCAACCGACACCACCGGAACCGTCATCGAGTTTTTGGCGAGCCCAGAAATTTTCGAAACCGTCGAGTACGACTACGAAACTTTGCGCGCGCGTTTCCAGCAGATGTGTTTCTTGAACAAGGGTTTGCAGATTTCGCTGTTCGATGAGCGCAGCGGTCGCGAAGACACCTACCTGTATGAAAAGGGTCTTCAGGACTACGTCGAATATTTGAACAGCACCAAGAAGGTTGAAGTTGTAAACCCGGAGATCATCGCGATCGAGGGCGAGACCAAAGAGAAAAACCTTTCGGTCGAAATCGCAATGCAGTGGACAAACGGTTACAACGAATCAGTTCACACCTATGCGAACACCATCAACACTCACGAGGGTGGAACGCACGAAGAAGGTTTCCGTGCAGCGCTGACTTCGCTGTTGAACAAGTACGCACGTCAAACTAACTTGCTCAAAGAAAAAGACGAGAACCTCACGGGCGATGACTGCCGCGAGGGTTTGACTGCTGTCATCTCAGTGAAAATTTCTGAGCCACAGTTCGAAGGTCAGACCAAGACCAAGCTCGGCAACACCGAAGCAAAGGCCTTCGTTCAGAAAGTTGTGAACGAACAATTCGGTGCTTGGCTCGAGCGCAACCCATCGATTGCTAAGGACATCGTTCGCAAGGCAATTCAGGCAGCAACCGCTCGTCAGGCCGCCCGCAAGGCCAGCGAGGCCACGCGCCGCAAGGGATTGCTCGAGTCACAGGGCATGCCAGGAAAGCTGCGCGACTGCTCGAGTCGCGACCCGAAAAAGAGTGAAATCTCTTTGGTCGAGGGTGACTCGGCAGGCGGCTCGGCAATGCGTGGCCGCGACCCAGAGACCCAGGCAATCTTGCCG
>CAITNA010000117.1 GCA_903893675.1 uncultured Micrococcales bacterium | reverse complement strand
TCGCGCTCGCCAACCAGAACCAGCAGGCTGATGGCCCAGATTGCCAGAATTGGGCCCAATTCGCGGGCTCTCGGCAGCTGAACGCCCAAAAAGCGCCTGCCGACCACGGCCAACGAGTCGCGGCGGGTCACCAAATAGCCGGCGAAGAACACGGTCAGGGCGATTTTGGCCAGCTCGCCCGGCTGGAAGGTCAGGCCACCGATGGCAAGCCAAAGGTGGGCACCGTTGATGGTCTTGCCGATAACTGGCAGCATCGGCGAGACGAGCAGGGCAAGGCCGACAAACATCGAGATGTAGATGTAGCGGCGCAAGAACAGGTGGGTCGGCACAAACACGATCACGGCAATTGCCGCAGCCATGGCGATGCACGACCAGACGATCTGCTTTCCGGCAAACAGGTTGGTCGAGTGGTTGGCGATGCGAGCAAGGTCGAGGCGATAGATCTCGGCAACACCAAGGCCGTTCAGCAGAACCACGGCAGGCAGCATCAGCGCATCGGCTTCACTCGCGCGCCAGCGAAGCACAAGGTGAATCGCCAGAGCGCCGAGCGTAATCGGCAGCCAATAAGTCAAGATGTCTGCGTTGTAAATCTGAATTGTTGAAAGCTGAATCTGTGCCAACTCATACGCGTTGATTCCGAATGCAAATGCAAGCAGCGCGAGCTCGATGTTTCGATTGCGCGGAATCACTCGGCTAAGTCGACGAATGTCGAGCGCGATGGTGTTGGTGCTCACACTCACTTGCCCACCTCAATCAACGTGGTCAACTTTGCTTGGATGTCCTTCAGGGAGTCACCACTGATTGAACGCGACACCAAATCCTGCTGATAGGCACTCAGCTTGCTGACATCGATGTTTGTGGTTTGGTAGATGCGGCTGAAGTGCAGCGGGCCGAACGATTCGCGAATGCCCTTGTAAATCACCACATAGCCGTTGCTCTGCGAAATGTAGTAGCGAGTCTGCGTGTAGTCGTAGGCAGCTTGCAACCCGAAGATTGCGGCCGCAATCAAAATCAGCGCAAGCAAAATGCCACGCACGCGACGCCAACGAACCTTCGCGCGCGTCTCATTCATGATGCGCTCGAGCAGTTCTTCGGTTTCGAGCGCGAACTCTGCGTCGACTGGCTTTCGAGTGAACAGATCAACCAGGATGCGCGGGTTGAAGATCTGCACGAGCGAGCGGCCCTTGTGCTCTGCGATAACAACTTCGTGCTCTGCCGAACCGACAAACTTTGGTGCTGCCGTCTCGCCAATTTCGGCAGGCAGCACATCGACAACAACAACGGTTACGTTGTCTGGCGCTCCGTGTTCGAGTGCCTCATAAATCAAAAGCTCGGTTGCCTCTTCGGAGTCAACCGATTTATTGGCAAGGATGCTCTCAATGATGTCTTGCGGAACAACACCGCAGAGCCCGTCGCTGCAGAGCATCCAGCGGTCGCCGACCTGCGCCTTGTAAGTCTCTGTGTCGATCTCTGGCTCGAGCTCTACGTCACCGAGCACGCGCATCAGCACGTTGCGG
>CAITNA010000116.1 GCA_903893675.1 uncultured Micrococcales bacterium | reverse complement strand
AGCCACGATGGCGGCCAGGGTGCGAACGATTGCGTCGCTTAGAGCTTCAGGGGTCACGGAAAAGTCCTAAAAATGCCGAATTTAGGCCTAAGTCTAGCCGAGGGCGGCCCGCCGAAACTAGTTCACTTCGGCTGATTACCGCGGAATCAAGCCTTTTTCGGGGTCTGCCATCACTGGGATGGGGTGACCAGGCTCTCATCGCAAAGGCGGCAATGTCGAGCGGAATTGCTCACCACTACGTAACTCAGACCCCACAGACGGCCAGGCTAAGTGCGAGGCCTTGCGCATAAACTGGTCGCGACCCCGAGCCCCTATAGCTCAGGGGATAGAGCGCCGCTCTCCGGAGGCGGAAGCGCAGGTTCGATTCCTGCTAGGGGCGCATGATTCAAAACATGCACAGCGCAATTTTCAACATTGACATCCAGTCCTGGATTGGCACCTACGGTGACCTTGTCATCGTGCTGGTCTGTGGCCTGCTGTTTGCCGAGACTGGGCTGCTCGTCGGATTCTTCCTGCCGGGTGACACCGTGCTATTCCCTACCGGCCTCGCGATGAGCACCGGCGCCCTGCACTTTCCGCTGATTGTCGCCTGTGCGATTTTTGCGGTGGCTGCCTGGCTCGGCGACCAGACTGGCTACTGGCTCGGCCGTCGCATCGGCCCCGCAATCTTCAACCGCCCGAACTCGAAGTTCTTCAAGCACGAAAACGTCGAGCGCGCCCACGCATTCTTTGAGCGCTATGGCGCCAAGGCGATCATCCTCGCCCACTTCGTGCCGATCATGCGAACCTTCATTCCGGTTGCCGCTGGCGTTGGCGAGATGAGCTACCGCCGCTACCTGCGCTACAACGCGGTTGGCGTAATCGGTTGGACCTTTGGCGTCACACTGCTCGGCGCGGGGCTTGGTCAAATTCCATTCATCGCCAAGCACGTCGAAATCGTGACGGTGGTGTTCTTGGTGGTTTCGGCAATTCCGATTCTTACCGAGGTGCTGCGCGCTCGCCGCGAGAAGAAGCGCTCGCCGAAAAACTAGTGGCGGTTGAGCGGGCTAACCCCGAAGGTAATCGATCAGCCCAGCAAGCGCCTGCGCGCGGTGACTCATCGAGTTCTTGATTTCTGGTTCTAGCTGCGCCGCAGTAACTTCAAAACCTTCTGGGATGAACACCGGGTCGTAACCGTGCCCGTGCTCGCCTGCCTCGGCAAACGCGATGCTGCCAGGCCACTGCCCCGTGAAACTGATTTCGTCGTCGCCTGACACCAGCGCGATTGTGCAAAAGAACGCTGCTGCGCGGTGTTCTGGTTTGATGTCTTTCAACTGCGCTAGCAGCAGTCGACGGTTTGCCACGTTGTCTTTGGTTCCAGACCAGACTGCGGTGAAGATGCCAGGTGAACCGCCAAGAATCTCGACGGCCAAACCTGAGTCGTCGGCAATCGCAGCTAAACCGGTGTGCTTGGCCGCGGCTCGCGCCTTGATCAGTGCGTTCTCGAGATAGCTGGTTCCGTCTTCGACAGGCTCTGGCCCGTCATAGCCGATGAGTTCAAGCCCCGGAACTGCAGGCTCAAGAATTGCGCGCAACTCGGCAACCTTGCCCTGGTTGTGCGTGGCTAGAACGAGTTTCATCTGCGATGCATGCCGCGCTCAGGCGAGCGAAGCCTGCTGGATTTCGGTGAGGCGCTTGGTGCCGTGTAGCGCCAGGTCGAGCAGACGATTGAGCTCGTCGCGATCGAACGGTGCGCCCTCTGCGGTGCCCTGCACCTCAACGAATGCGCCCTTGCCGGTAACGACCACGTTCATGTCGGTCTCTGCGCGAACATCCTCGGTGTACTGCAAATCGAGCAGCGGAACGCCGTCGATGATGCCAACCGAAACCGCAGCGACTGAATCGCTTAGTGGCTGAGCCTTAGCGGGAATCAACTTCTTGCCGCGAGCCCACTCGATCGCATCGTGCAGCGCGATGTATGCGCCGGTGATTGCAGCGGTGCGAGT
>CAITNA010000115.1 GCA_903893675.1 uncultured Micrococcales bacterium | reverse complement strand
GGGCAACCACCGTGCTGAGCCTCACTCCAGCGAACTGCAGCGTTGACAACGCCCTGAACGTAAAGGCGCTAAAGAAGGGCACCTGCCAGCTTCAGATCAGCATCGTTCTCGACACCATGGACCCGAACTACCGTGGCCGCGATGCCATGTATGACGTGACCATCAACTAATTACCCAGTTTCAAGGATGACCCGCCGGCCCAGCTGGCGGGTTTTCCTATTTCCGTAATAAAAGCGTGGCTTCCCCGTATACCTAGATATCTGCCAATATTGGGGCAGAGGGCGTTTGTGAGCCCATCCCAGCGCAATCGAAAGGTGAACCCATGGCCAAGCCAAAGCGTCACCTTCGTGCAGTCGGCGAGAATCTGAACGCCGCCGAGATTCGCCCAGATGAAGTCAGCCTCGACACCACAGTTTTCAACGCCATCCCAGAAGACGACGAACTCGAGTCTGTGCTCGATGAAGTCAGCGATGAGGAATTCGGCGAAATCGAACTCAAAGATGCAAAGCCGGTCAAGCTCAAGGAGTGGAAGGCCGAAGAGTTCGCGAGCATTTACATTCGCTTCCGCCCGCACCTCGAGCGTCACGCTCGAAAGTTTTTGACTAACCGCTCGCAGATCGACGAGGTCGTTCAAGACGCGTTCCTCTACTTGATGGTTTCGCTTCCTGAGCTCGACAGTGAGATCGGTGTTCTTCGTTTCCTTAAGTGGAAGGTGAAGAATCTTTGCATCGATGTTTATCGTGCACAGGGTCGCGCTTACATCAACAACATTGACGACATCGCAGAACCTGCATCGACCGATGCAGAAGTTGGTTCACACCTCGAGCAAGCAGACGACGCAGCAATTGTGAAGCTCGCAATGTCGAAGCTCAACCCACGTCACCGTGAAGTTCTTGTTGCTTCGATCTATGAAGAGAAGTCGACCGCAGAAATTGCTGCACAGGTTGGCCTCAGCGAAAACGCAACTCTCCAACTTCTTTACCGCGCACGCGGCGCATTCAAGAAGACATTGCTCGGCGATGTCGACACCGACGGCATGTCGATGGCCGCAATTCTTTCTGTCGCAGCACGCAAGGCTGGCGACGAGGCAAAGAAGTATGGTGTGCAAGCAATGGTGCTTGTGTTGTTCCTAGCACTTGGCGTTGGCGCACTGTTCAACTTCAACCGCGGGTCGCAGGCACAGACCGTTGCATCGCAAACTCAGCAGACCACCAAGCCGGTTACTCCAACCACCACGCAGCCTGACGCAAATGTCACTCCAGCGAATTCTTCAACTGGCGTTGTTCAGGCATCTACCGCAGCCAAGGTTGAAAAGGCCGTGCCTCAGGTCGAAGACTTCTACCAGCTCAACCCGATCAAGTCGGCCACCGCATCTTCGATTGCCACAGCCAACTCGAGCGCTCAGGTTACGGTTTATCGCTCAAGCAAGACCGACGCCAGCCAGTATGCAATCCAGGGTGAAAACGGCCTGACCGCGACCTTCACCTACTCGAATGGCACGATCAGCAACCTGATGTTCCACGTGAACGCCGATGGCATCGCCTACAGCGCCTACGCCCTAAACGTTCAGGTTGAGAGCCTCGGCAACTTCCAGTTCAACCTGGTCGGCAACATGAGCGACCTGATTGACCTCAACAACCTCGTCTACACAGGAAATGCCCTGTCAAAGGCCTCATTTGGCCTAAACATGACCCTTGGCGAGGGTGCCACGACCGGCAACCTGGTGCTCTCCTCAAAGAACTAGGCAGGGCGGCTTAAAAGCTCCCAAAACCGGCCAAAAAACTCGAAAAAAGTTTGGCCAAGACCGTAATAAACCGTCTGAAACCCCGTTACTAAAGGTATAAGCCCTTGGTTTCGGCCTGCTTGGTTGGTAGAATCTAAGAGCTTGTGCCCGCTAAATCATTGGGATCTAGCGGACAAACCAAGAAAACAAAGGAAATCATGTCAAACAACTTGTCTCGCAAGAGCCTGGCGTTTGGTGCATTGGTTGCTCTTGCTTCAGCTGCTCTAACTGGTGCTCCGGCCCAGGCAGCTGGCGAGGTAGTCTTCGCCCCAAGCACTGGTACTTCGTACAACACTTTGCTTGCCGCCACCTACTCGTTGACTGCTAGCTTGGCTCCTGGCCAGGTTGCAGGCAACATCACTCAGCTCAAGTACCAGATCGCTGAGACTGCTGCAGGTGACGTCACTTACAAGGTTCGCGGAGACAGCGGATTCACCGCTTCGACCGGAACTTCTGCCGTAATTGGTGGAAATGGTTCAGCAACCGCAGAGAACACCCTCCAGTTGAAGCTGGCTTCGGGCGTTGTTGCTGCTGCTGCAACCTATTCGACCACCGTTACCGCGTTCATCGACTCGAACTCGAACAGCGTTCTTGATGCTGGCGAGTACTCACAGGCACGCACCATCACCTTCAAGAAGGCTGCTGATGTTGTTCCTGTAGTAACGATCACCGCACCTAACCAGGGTGACACCACTGTTAAGGCAACCGCTAACTGGGGCGACTTGAACGTTGAGCAGCTTGCTGCTGCTGCAACCGCTGCAAGCACCGATGGTTTCGAAGTTGCATTCAGCGGCGGTACCTCGGGTGGCGTAACTGCAACCAACGGCGTCTACTCAGACACCGTTTCGGCTCTTGCAGCTAGCGCAACCTTCACCGCAGGTGCAACTTACGGCAACACCCTGTACGGCACTGCTGCAACCTCAGCTGCTGCTGTCGCTAAGTCGATCATTGCTCTTGCAACTTCGGGTGCAACTTTGACCACTGGTGCAGACGCAGTAAAGACTGGCAACACCAACTACGCTCGCACCAACAAGGCGTTCACTGTTGCTCAGCTCGTACAGGACACCGCTTCGACTCCTGCTGCTAAGGCAGGCGTTTCGGTGACCGCTACCGTAAGCGCTTCGGGCTCGCAGAGCACCACCCGCTACCTAACCATCAACGGTGTGAACTACACCGGTGCAGACTCGACTCACACCCTGAGCTCGGCAAGCTTCGCTCTTACCAGCGACGCTAAAGGTCTTGCATCGCTGACCATCACCCCAGTTGGTTACGCAGCTAACGAAACCGTTACCGTATCGTTCGCAGCTCAGAACTTCAGCAACAGCATTCAGGTTGTAGAAGCAAGCGCTGCATACTCGGTAACCACCACCGACGCGCTCGCATCGACCTACCGCAAGGCAGCTCACGCAGCAACCACCACTGTTGGCTACAAGGTAGCTGACCAGTTCAGTGTTGCTCCTACCGGTTCTTACCGCCTCGTTGCAACCCTCTCGGGTACTGGCTTCGACAACGTAGTTACCTACAACACTGTTACCGCTGGCGCTGCATCGATCGCCTACGCTGACCCAGCAACCTCGACTGGTTCGACCGACACTGCTTCGGTTCGTCTCCAGGTTCAGGGAACTGACGGCAACTGGACGAACGTAAACGGCTCGGCTGACAACACTGTAACCATCAACAACTCGAGCGCAGCTGGCGCATACATCACCACCCCTGCAGCAACTGCAACCGGTGTTGTATCGACCGACTCGGCATACAAGGCTGGCGGCAACGCACCTGTAAGCCTGACTGTTCGTTCGGCTGTAGCTGGTTCGTCGATCAAGTTGGCTGGAACTGGCCTGGGCTTCGAGCTCAACAGCAAGATCTACACCGACAGCGTCAGCTTCATTGACAACGGTGCAGATGTAACCGTGAAGGTATACAGCTTCACCGCTGGCGTCCAGAACGTTGTTACTACTGTTGACGGTGCTGCAAGCAACACCTCTGCAATCACCTACTCGGCTGCAGCTGCAGCGTTGGTTTCGATCAACGTTCCTGCAAACGCACAGGCTGGTCAGGCAATGGACGTTGTATTCACCGTTACCGACGTACATGGCAACGCTAAGCAGGTAGCTACCTCTGGTTCAGACGACGGTCACTTGACCATCTCGTCGACTGGTGCGGGTTACCTCTCGACCACTGGTGTAGTTGCAACAAACGCCAAGGGTCAGTTCACCGCTAAGTTGATCACCGGTGGAGCCGACCTCGGCACCTCGTACATCAACGCAGTTCTCGACTTGGCTACCGACGTAACCGTCGCGAAGTCGGTTGAGTTCGGTTTGACTGACGCTGACGTAGTTGCTGGCGGACACCGCGTGTTCGTTGACTACTCGTTCGCTAAGGGCAAGACCCTTACCATCACCATTGACGGCGTGCGCAAGTACAGCCAGGTTGTCGCTAGCGACAACTCGGGCGAGCTTGCATTCACCCAGGCCAAGAAGGGTTACCACACCGTAACCGTTCGTATCTCGGGCGGAATCGTCTTCACTGAGAAGGTAAAGACCAACTAAGTTTCTTAGTTCAACCGGAGACCCCCGAGGCTTAGGCCTCGGGGGTTTTCCCATTCCCGCCATAGACTTTTGGCATGGCGAAGTTCGAATACAACCAGCATCCACACGCAACCACGCGCCACCAGACGCATCCAGGTGCAAAATTCAAGGCAAAGCAGGCTAGCGAGGGCACTTCGCTCGGCGTGAATGACCGCATTGGCCTGGGCATCACAAAGCGAGTTGGAACCATGTGGGCCGCATATGTGTTTTTCGCGTTGACCCTGGTTTCACTGCCTGCAGCCCTGAGCAGTGGCAACCTCATTGTGATCGTCTCTTGGGTGGCTCAAACCTTCTTGCAGCTGGTGCTCTTGCCGGTGATTATCGTGGGGCAGAACATCCAAGCCAATGAAGCCGAGAAGCGTGCAATTGCTACCTATGACGATGCAACTGCGATTCTTGAAGAGGCCAAGCAGATCCAGAAGCACCTCGAGTCACAGGACGCCATTCTCGACAAACTGATCAATGACCTAGCTCGCGTTGAAGGTCATGTGCTTGGCAAGAAACCGGCAACAAAGAATCCGGCAGCCAAGAAGTAATGCGTCTAGTAATTGCCGACTGCACGGTCGACTACACCGGCCGCCTGTCGGCGCACCTGCCACGGGCAACACGTTTGCTAATGCTCAAGGGTGATGGCTCGATCCTCGTTCACAGCGACAGCGGATCGTACAAACCCCTGAACTGGATGAACCCGCCTTGCAGCATCACAACTATCGCCGCCGATGAAGCAGCCTCGGATTTGGGCGTTGTCGATGCTTGGCAAGTCGAGCAAGGCAAGACTGGTGACAAGCTGCTCATCTCGATTTACAAAATCTTCAGCGACGTGAATCACGACTTAGGCGAAGAGCCTGGCCTTCTAAAAGATGGGGTTGAGGCGAACCTGCAGGAACTTCTTGCCGAGCAGGTTCATCGCGTGCATCCCGAGGCAATTCTTGTTCGACGAGAGTACTTCACGGCCATCGGCCCGGTTGACATCTTGCTCTCGGTGCCGGGCCATGGACACATTGCTGTTGAGCTGAAGCGCCGAGGTGAGATTGATGGGGTCGAGCAACTGACTCGCTATCTCGATTTGCTCAACCGTGACCCGCTGCTCGCTCCTGTGCGCGGCGTCTATGCAGCTCAGGAGATTAAGCCGCAGGCTAGAACCCTCGCAGAAGACCGAGGTATCGAGTGCCTGGTTCTCGATTACGACGACCTCAAAGGAAGGTCACCTGAGGGCAACACACTCTTTTAGCGCTTGGGGTTGAACTGACCGAAAACGGTTTTGAACAGGGTTTTTACCAAATCGGAATTGCCCGTCCAAGGTGAAATCTTTGTCACGATCTCGCCCTCTTTGTAGCGCCTAATTGAAGGCACTTCAGCGCATTTGAACCCCGCCTTAGGTGCGCGGTAGCTGAAGTAGGCAAGAAGTTCGTAGCGAACAAATACGGGGCGGAAGATGTCAAGCTTCGGACTCTCGAGCAGAGCGCGCGAATAGCCGCGGAATCCCTGCGTTGTGTCGGTCCAGTGGAATCCAGAGAACATCGAAAGCACGGGAGCGTGCATTAGTCGAATGGCAAGCAATCGAGAGAGTGGTGTGTTCTCGTGATGGCCACCAGGCAAGAAGCGCGAGGCTTGCACGAAGTCGGCACCATCATCCAAGGCTTTCACGATTCGTGGGATCGCCTCGGGGTCATCTTTCTCATTGCCGTCGATTGTGACGACTTGGCCATAGCCCTGCCTTAGGGCGAAATCGAATCCGCAGAGCAGCTGCGTGCTGAGTTTGCCCGCGCTTGTTTTGGTCACCAGAGCACTTACGCCTAGTTTCTTCAGTCCGGGTAGTTCGGTCGAGCCATCGGTGCTGTTGCCATCGACCACGCAAACATCGATATCAAGCTTGAGCTTTTGAATTTCACGAAGAGTGTTGTGAATTCTCTTGCCCTCGTTGAGTGTCGGCACGAGCACCAAAACATCGTGCTTTTTGCGCGTGATTTCGTCGATGCGATAAGTTCCCCAGTCGGCCACTATGCACGCACCAGGGCAAGAACAAGCACGCCACCAAGAATCAGACTAAGGCCGATAGCACCTGCGACTCCGAGAGCCTCACCGAAGAGCACACTCGCGGCAATTGCAACGATGGCAATCGCACCTGCCGTGATCGCGGGTTGAACGGCATTCAGTGGCAGATACTTTAGAGCCGCGATGTAGAACACGAAGGTGAGCCCATAGAGTGGCAACCCAACCCAGGCCTGCCAGCTCTTCATCAAGCTGAGGATGAACGAACCGATTGAACCTGAAGCAGAGTTGTTTGCTACCAGTTTCATCAACACGCTGGCGGCCGAGTTGCAGGCAATGGCCAGCGCAATCAAGAGGTATCCCATGACTTCCTAACTCAGGTTTGTCTTCAGGAAATCTACCGCCCGAACAATTGCGAGCAGCGGTTCTTGAGGGTTTGGGTTCAGCATTTCGATCGTGGCGTGGCCCGAGGTTGACCCAACCTTTCCCCAATGAGCCAGCAGGTCCTGGGCTTTCTCCTGCAAACCTGGCTGAACCGAGGGAACGCCGCCAAGGCCCGGCGAGCTGACGTGCAGGTGGCCAACTGCGGCCTTGATTTCAACCGCATCGGCTGACTCGCCGTTCATCAGCGCGGCCCCGGTGTCGAGCTGAAGCGCGATGTTGGCCAGGCCCAACTCGGCGACGTAGGCGTCGGCATCGGATGTTCTGGTCAGGAATTCACAACCGTAGTCGACCGGGTTTGGCTCTAGGCAAATGACCACCCCGTGGTTCGCTGCCATTTCGTCTAATCGAACAAAAAGGGAATGTGCTTGAGCGAGTGAGGTATCGCGATTTCGGTGTGCAAACACACGGCTCTTTGGCGAGCCAAAGGTCAACACCTTCGAGCCAAGCTGCTCAGCAAGAATGCAAAGTCGCTCCATGCGAGTTGCGATGACATCGCAACCATCAGCGTCAAAGATTGACGGGTCTCCAAGGCCAAAGAGCAGAGACTGCATACCCACAATCTCGATGCCATGGTCTGCCCAGAACTTCTTGACTAGGCCCGTGTCTGCCGAGGTGAAGGCCTCGATGTCGAAATACTTGCCAGGCACCAAATCGACAGCGTTTACACCCATGTTCGAAAGCAAAGTCG
>CAITNA010000114.1 GCA_903893675.1 uncultured Micrococcales bacterium | reverse complement strand
GTAGCTGTTGCCAAGAGTGTAGGTGCCGTCGTACAGATAAACTGCGCCGAACGAACCGTTGCTCTGGTAGGCCGCTTGGGCCGGGGCGATGTTGCCGAGCAGCATTGCTGCTGCTGCGGCAACTACGCCTGCGCGTAGAAGGTTTTTCTTCATGATTCTCTCTCTAATACTTTCTTCTCGAGATCCGGGTTAGTTCTTAGGACCAAAGAAGTAAGTGGTGCTGTCTTTTGGAGCCAAGAAACCGAAGGCCAACTTGACCTTTCCAACCTTCGAAGCGCCAGCAGTGTTGCTGTTCGAGAGGGTGTTTTCGGTTGGGTTGAGCAGCAATGCCAGGTTGGCGTCGTACTTCGAGCCAGCCGTGATGGTGCCACCGGCGGTGTAGGTTGCGTCAATGCGAGCGCGCTCTACGAACAGGTAAACATCGCGACCCCAGGTGGTGTCTGCATAGTAGACCGAGTTAGGGCTAAGCGAGGTGCCTGAGCCAGTAACTGGGCTCGCAACCTGAGTGCCCGACACGATGCTTGAAAGAGCAACACCAGCGGTCGTCGCGGTTGCAACTGAACCAAGGACAGCAGTGCCTGAGCGGTCAAATGATGCGCCGTTCTGCATTGCGATCCAACGTGACGCCGACATAGGCATGAGCCCATTGGTAACGGAAGTGAATGCGGTAGCAGTTGCGTCGTGCTCTTGGCCAACGCCGATGCAGGCTGCGGTCAAGCCGTTGCCTGGATCCGTGAGTCCAGTCTTCGAGTAAAAGTCCTTGCGAGTGCCTGAACCATACTGAGGAATAACCGGGTTGACAGAAATCGAAGTTCCGTTTACGTCGATTGTTGGCGTTGCTGAACCGGTGCAGGAGTATGCGGAGAATAGCTGAGCAACAGTCAGATACGGAACATCCGTTGCACTCAAACCTTCAGCAGTGCGCAGTGCGGTTGCCAGAGCTGGGCTCATTGCAAGCGCAATAGCGTCGCGACCAAAAGGAACACCAGCGATGGTTGAGTTCGAGTCGGTCCATGTACCGGTTCCCATCTTGGTGGTCTTTGGGTCAGAGCTCGAAGAACGGGCGATGTCGACCATGCCCTGAATGCTCTTGCCGTTAAGCTTGGTAGGAATGCTGCTGAAGCCGGCCTGGGGGTTTCCAGCTGAAGTAAAGACGAAGTTAGAGCCAGTAACTCCACCCATCGATGCGCTTAGAGCCATGAATCCGTCACCCGAGCCGTTTGGACGAGCGAACATCACTCCACCCGGCTTGGTAACAACATAAGGGGTTCCCGTTGCGTCGAATGACCCAAGCGTTGCACCGTTCATAGTTACGCGAACAGTTGCTCCAGTGATTGCGGTTCCGTTGACGATCGCGTCGACGACGTCTTCTAGTGTGTCGGAACCAACAATGGTGTACGAGTTAGAAACTGGCTCAGCCTGAACGACAGAGCTAGTTGAGAATGCTGCGAAGCCAGCACCAAAGATGGCGGCGGTTGCAACGATTTTCTTAGCGTTGAACAAGGATCTTTCCTTTCAAAAGTTAGGCAACTCGATCGACTTGCCTGCCTGAACGTATTCAGACTCTCAAAGGATGAATGAGGCAGTTAACCGCGCGATTTACGAGTTCTTAATAGCCCGTAAAACATCAATGCACACAGCAACAACGCTGCACCAATAGGAACTGAAG
>CAITNA010000113.1 GCA_903893675.1 uncultured Micrococcales bacterium | reverse complement strand
CGGATGCGCGGCAGACGCTTGCCGATTGGCTGAACCTTCTCGGTGTCGATCATTGCGACAGGAACCACAGGAACCTTCGACTCAAGAGCCATGCGCGCGATGCCGGTGCGACCGCGGTAAAGCTTTCCGTCTGGTGAGCGAGTGCCCTCCGGGTAGATACCCAGAACCAAGCCCTGGCTCAAAACACCCAAGCCGGTGTTCAAAGAAGCCTCGGATGCCTTTCCACCAGAACGGTCGATCGGCAGCTGGCCGGTCGACTTGAAGAACCAGCGCACCAGCGCTGCTGCCTATTCGGTAACACGCACCGGCGGAGCCTGGGGCCCTAGCCGCGCGCAACTCGCTAGCCTGTAAGTGATCTGAGCGGAGCATCCGCTAAGGACCAACTAAGGAGAAGCAGTGGCTAACAGCGCACTCGAGGTCGAAACTAACGGCCTAAACGTCATTCCTGAATCTGAGCGTCACGGAACCCCGCGTGGCCAGTTCTGGCCTTGGGCAGCCTCGAACGTGTCGATCTTCGGCATTTCGATGGCCGCATGGATTCTCGGCTTCGGTCTCTCGTTCGGCCAGGCAGTTGTCGCCGGCCTCGTCGGCATCGTCTTCTCGTTCGCACTTGTTGGCATCATCGCACTCGCCGGCAAGCGCGGCTCGGCTCCGACTCTCGTTCTCTCGCGCGCAGCTTTCGGCGTGAACGGAAACGCACTGCCAACCGTCGTCAGCTATCTGTTGCTCGTCGGCTGGGAGACCGTTTTGGTTGCCCTGGGTGTGCTCGCAACCTCGACCGTTTTCACTCGCCTCGGATGGGGCAGCGGCGATGGCGTGAAGTATGCATCGTTCGTTGTGATCATCGGCATCGTGATTGCATCCGGTGTATTCGGTTTCAAGTTCATCATGCGCATTCAGAAGTGGATCACTCTGGCATCAATCGTGCTGACCGCGGTGTTCATCGTGCTTTCAGCAAGCGCGCTTAACTTCGACAAGATTTTCGCAGCGCCTGGCGGCGACAACGTTGCCCTCATCGCAGGCATCATCTATGCGATGACTTCGTTTGGTCTCGGATGGGTTAACGGCGGCGCCGACTACTCGCGCTACCTGCCACGCACCTCATCGAGCAAGGGCATTTTCGGTTGGACAACCTTCGGTGCGGCAATCGCTCCTGCGATCCTCGTGATCTACGGCTTCATGCTCGCGCTGTCGAACGCTGACATCGCAAAGAACATCGGTGGCGACCCAATCGGTGCACTTACCTCGGTTCTGCCAACCTGGTTCTTGATCCCGTTCATCGTTCTCGCACTTCTCGGATTCATGGGTGGCGCAATTCTCGACATCTACTCATCGGGTCTGAACCTGCTGACCCTTGGCCTCAAGGTCAAGCGCTACCAGGCAGCTGCGGTCGATGGCGTGCTGATGACTCTCGGCACTTTCTACTTCGTGTTCAGCAACGCGGGTCAGAGCTTCTTCTGGCCATTCCAGGCAGGCCTCTACCTGCTCGGTGTGCCAATGGCAGCTTGGACAGGAATCTTCATCGCCGACCTGATCTCGCGCAAGCGTGACTACAACGAGGCAGCGCTCTACAACCCCAAGGGCCGCTATGGCTCGGTCAACCTGGTGGCTGTGGCAACCATGGTTGTGGCCACAATCGTGGGCTACGGCTTCATCGCAAGCCCAGACACCTCGATCACCTGGACCACCTGGGAGGGCTACCTCTACCGTGCATTCGGCCTAGACCAGTCGACCTGGTACTTCTCGAACATCGGTGTCTTCGTGGCTCTTGTGCTTGGCTTTGTGGGTCAATACCTGCTCGGCCGCTCGGCAGTAGCCAAGCAAGAATCAGAGTAATTTCTAAAGCGTTTCGCCCTGTTTTGGTTTCGACCGAAGCAGGGCGATCGCACTTAAGCCCAGGATGATCGAAACTGGAACCAATGCCGCCATGTTCAGCCCGACAAACATCAGGGCGGCCATGATTACTCCACTGATTGCTCCACCGAATGCACCGCTGAGGTTCATCATGGTGTCGCTCAAACCCTGAACGTTCGATTTCTCTTCGGTTGGCAAACTTGCAGACAGCAGCGAACTTGCCGAAACCGTGGATGCACTCCAGCCAAGCCCGAGAAGGAACAGGCCGAGCAAAACCAAGTTGTGATCATCCATGCCGAAGCCGGCGAAGCACAGTGCGGCGATGTAAATCGTTTGCCCGACCAGCACGGTCTGAAGCTTGCCAATCTTGTCGGCGAGAATTCCGAACAGCGGGCTGAATGCATACATGCCTGCGATGTGAATGCTGATGGTGAAACCGACAACGCTGAGCGTCGCGCCGTTCATCTCGAGGTGCGCCGGCGTCATCGACATTACAGACACCATCACCATGTGCGAAAGCGCGATGGTGATCACGGCATACAAAGCTCTTGGATGCTCGCGCAGCGTGGCAATCGCACCAGCAATCGACAAACGTGGTTTGAGTTTCTTTGCGTCCCCCAGAGTTTTTGCGAGCAGCAGTGGGTCTGGCTTGAGGCCGAAGTAAAACATGGTCGCGGCGCTGATTTGCGCAACCACGGTTACTACGAATGGGCCGGTGAGGTGCGGCAGGTGCAAGAACTTGCCGATGATTTCGCCTGGGCCGAAAAGGTTTGGGCCGATCACCGCACCGACTGTGGTTGCCCCGCGAGGCATCGGCCGTTAGGCGTTACTAGAACAGGGGCTTTGGACTGCCCCGATATTTTTCTCATCTCCGCAAAGGCCCCCTCATCCGACAGGACATTGACTGCCTCGTAGGCGACTCCGTGCCGGGAGAGCCACGCTT
>CAITNA010000112.1 GCA_903893675.1 uncultured Micrococcales bacterium | reverse complement strand
GGCACTCAAGACCAGCCTCGAGCACAGCAGGCTCTGTCGAGTCGAGAACCAGAGGCAATGTTGTCGCGGTAGCCAAACGGGAAACCAATTCGCGCGCATCGGCAACGCCGTCGCGACCGACATAGTCGACGCATACGTCTAGTGCGTGGGCACCCTCGCGGGTTTGCGACTTTGCGATCTCGATGCACTCATCCCAGTTGCCGGCGAGCATTGCATCGCGGAAAGCCTTCGAGCCGTTGGCGTTGGTGCGCTCACCAATCGACAGGTAGGTCATCGTCTGGTCGAACGGTTGGAATTGGTAGAGCGAGGCAAGTCCGGCTTCGATCTGCTTCGTAGGGTGCTGTGGCTGAAGTTCGGCCACCATAGCAACGAGCTGTTCGATGTGTGCTGGCGTGGTGCCGCAGCAACCGCCGACGAGGCCGACACCATATTCGCGAATGAATGCCGCGTGTGCGCTGCCAAGTTCATCTGGAGTTAGTGGATAGTGTGCGCCGCGAGGGCCGAGAATCGGCAAGCCAGCGTTCGGCAGACAGAGGATCGGCAGAGAGCTATGGCGCGACAAGTAGCGCAGGTGCTCACTCATTTCGGCAGGTCCTGTTGCACAGTTGAGGCCAATCGAATCGACACCGAGGGCCGAGATAGCGGTAACCGCAGCTCCGATTTCGCTGCCGAGCAACATGGTGCCCGTGGTTTCGATTGTTACTGAAACTAGGATGGCCACCTCGATGCCGAGCGCCTTCATAGCGCGCTTCGAGCCAACGATTGCGGCCTTGGCCTGAAGCAAGTCTTGAACCGTCTCGATCATCAGCGCGTCTGCCCCGCCGTCGATTAGACCCTTGGCTGCAAGCTCGTAGTGATCACGCAGCACGCTGTATTTCTCGTGACCGAGGGTTGGCAGCTTGGTGCCTGGGCCGAGCGAACCGAGCACCCAGCGCTGCTTGTCTTTTGAAAAGTCGTCGGCAACTGCTCGAGCGATTTCTGCGCCGGCCTTGGCGAGCTCATAGACCCGCTCGACGATGCCGTATTCGGCAAGGTTTGCGAAGTTGGCACCGAAGGTGTTTGTCTCGATGGCGTCTGCGCCCGACTGCAGGTATTGCTTATGAATGCTGGCAATCAGTTCTGGTCGGGTGACGTTCAGAATCTCATTGCAACCCTCGTGGCCCTGAAAGTCATCGAGTGTCGGAGCGGCCTCTTGGATCATGGTGCCCATTGCCCCATCGGCGATGACCACGCGCGATGCGATTGCATCGAGCAGGGCTTGGGAGCGTGGGGTTTTCATTGGTCCAAGTTTATCTTTCGCACCTTCGGTTAAACTTGAGAGATGAACGATCGCTCGAACCAAAACCCGCAATCTGCAGGGCTCGAGGCTGGTTCGCAGACCCCAGGCGTCGTTCAACTGCTCAATCAGCACAAGCAATCTGGAAAACCGACGCTTTCTTACGAATTCTTTCCTCCGAAGGATGCCGAGGGTGACGCTGTGCTCTGGCGCAGTCTCGACAAGCTGCTCGAGTCGAACCCCGATTTCGTCTCGGTGACCTATGGCGCAGGTGGTTCAAACCGCGATACCTCGCTTGCCGTAGTCGACCGCATGGCAAAGCTCGTGCCAACTATCGGTCACCTCACCTGTGTCGGGGCCACTCGCGCCACCACTACCGAAATCATTCGCCACTTCGAGGCCGCGGGAGTCTCGTCACTTCTCGCCCTTCGCGGCGACCCGCCCAAAGACGGCACGCCGGTCAACTCAGAGATTTCCCGCGCAATCGATCTGGTCGAGCTCATCCGTGAAGTTTCAAACTTGGATGTGGGTGTAGCCGCTTTCCCTGAGGTGCATCCCGAGTCGCCGAATCTCGCCCACGACGTGCACGTTCTCAAACTGAAGCAGGATGCCGGTGCGAGTTTCGCAATGACTCAGCTGTTCTTCACGGTCGAGGCATACGTCAACCTTGTTTCGGCTGCGCGCGAGGCTGGGGTCACCATTCCGATCGTTCCAGGTGTGATGCCGATCTCGAATGCGGCGAAGGTGCTTCGCATGGCAGAGATGTCTGGCGCGGCAGTGCCTGCCCACCTTCAGCGCGAACTGCAGAACGCAGACGAGGCACAGGCTCGAGTCATCGGCATGGACTATTCGATCAAACTCGGCTCCGAATTGCTCGAAGCGGGTGCCCCTGGTTTGCACATCTTTACATTGAACTTCGCCAAAGCCGCGCTCGAGGTTGCCCGCGGTGTCGGCGGCCTCGGCTAGCCTTGGCCTGTGAGTGATCAACTATTTAGCCAGCTTCCAGCGTTTGGCAAGCGCATCGCAGTCTTCGACACCGAGACCACCGGCCTCGACCTAAAGAAGGCGCGCATCGTCACCGCCACTGTCGTCGAGCTCGACGAAACTGGCAACGTGGTTATGGATCGCGACGAGTGGCTGGCCGACCCAGGCATCGAGATTCCCGAGGTCGCCTCGAATGTTCACGGCATCACCACCGCCATTGCTCGCGAGAAGGGCCGCGACTACCGCGAAGTCGTCGCCGAGATTCTCGATGCGTTGCGCGATTGCTTCTCACGCGGCATCCCAGTTGTTGCATACAACGCGCCATACGACTTCACGATTCTTTACCACCAGGCAATCGAGCTTGGGCTAGAACCTATTGCCGACCCGATGCCGGTCATCGACCCGCTCGTGCTTGACAAGCAATTCGACAAATACCGCAAGGGTCCGCGTCGACTCGAGGTGACTGCGGAGTTCTACAAGGTCAGGCTCGAAGATGCACACAACTCGAAGGCCGATGCAATTGCTGCAGGTCGCGTTGGTCAGGCGGTGTTGGCGAAGTTTGCCTCTGCCCTGCCAGACAACATCGTCGATCTACACAACGCTCAATCAATCTGGGCAGACGAGCAAGAAAAGTCATTCACCGAATACCTGGTCTCAGTGGGCAAGAACGCCAAGGCTAGTTTCGGTTGGCCGCTAAAGCTCGGCGGGGAACAAAAGGTTCGCGATCAGATCTAGTCGCAGCATTTCAAACGCCCGCAAAAATCAGCCTTAAACAAAAATCCCCCGAATTGCTTCGGGGGATTTTTCGTAAGTGATTTACGAGAAGTTCTTGTAACGCTGGTTGAAGCGCTCGACGCGGCCCGCTGCATCCATGATGCGCTGCTTGCCGGTGTAGAACGGGTGCGACTCTGACGAGATTTCAACGTCGAACACTGGGTAAGTGTTGCCGTCTTCCCACTCGATGGTCTTGCTGCTCGACACGGTCGAACGGGTCAGGAATGCAACACCCGATGCCAGGTCGCGGAATACGACTGCCTCGTACTTTGGGTGAATGTCAGCCTTCATGCGAAACTTCCTTGAAATTCAAAGTATTGGTCTGGCAGAGCCAGAGTCGGTGCGAACCGCACCAAGGGTCAAGCATAACAAAGGGATTGCCGTGAAGCCAGTCTTTCAGGGCAAAGCCCTGCCCCGACTAACCGCGGAATCGGGCCTGGAACCGTCCGCCCTCGTGGCTGACGGTCAGGCTCAGCCCAAAGGCCTCGCTGAGCACATCCGTGGTGAGCATCTGGTGGATCTCGCCGGCAGCGAAGGTCTTGCCGCCCTGCAAAATCAAGGCATGGGTGAATCCGGCAGGAATTTCCTCGAGGTGGTGAGTCACCATGACCATAGCTGGGGCCGCGGCCTCGGATGCGTATGCCCCGATGATCGAGACGGTCTGCTCGCGGGCGGCCAGGTCCAGGCTGGCAACCGGCTCATCGAGCAGAAGCAGCTCTGGGTCTGGCATAACGGCACGGGCAATCTGGGTGCGCTTGCGCTCTCCGTCGCTCAGGGTGCCGAAGGCTCGATCGGCAAAGTTGGCTAGGCCCCACTCGTTCAGCACCCGGAGGGCACGGCGCTCGTCGATTGCGTCGTATTGCTCGGTCCATCGGCCGGTGATGCCATACGAGGCAGTCATAACGGCGTTTAGCACGGTTTCAGAATTCGGGATGTGGCTGGCCAGTGCACTCGATGCGAAACCGATGCGGGTGCGAAGCTCAAACACGTTGATTTCGCCGAGGGTCTCGCCGAGGATTGTGGCTCGGCCACCGGTCGGCTGAAGTTGTGAGGCTGCGATTCGAAGCAGCGAGGTCTTGCCTGCGCCATTCGGGCCAATGATTACCCAGCGCTGATTTGATTCGACTTGCCAGTCGATGTTTTCGAGAATCGGTCGACCATCGCGAACCAGTGAAACGTTGTTGAAATCGAGAACCCGAGACATGGCTAAAGCCTAGGCGAAGTTTGCGATGGCTCCGCGATACACGCTGAGTGTCTGCTCGGCAATTGATTCCCACGAGAAGTGCTGCTCGACGCGCTTGCGACCTGCTGCTCCGAACTCGGCGAGCTTCGGGTTGGCGAGCATTTCGTTTAGTGCGTTCGCGAAGTCGCCGACGAACTTGGCTTCGTCAAGTGGCTTGCCGCTGCCATCCATGACCTGCTCGATCGGAACCAGCAGCCCAGTCTCGCCGTGAGCGACGACCTCAGGTATGCCGCCGGTCGCGGTTGCAACAACCGGAATCGAACACGCCATTGCCTCGAGGTTCACGATGCCCAGTGGTTCATAAATGCTTGGGCAGGCAAACACGGTTGCCGACGAAAGCACGGCGATGAGCTCTGCACGAGACAGGTGCTTCTCGACCCAGATCACGTTGCCGCGGAGCTTCTGCAACTCTTCAACGAGCGCAGTGACCTCTGCCTGAATCTGCGGGGTGTCGGGTGCTCCGGCGCACAGCACGAGCTGCACATCTCTCGGCAGTTCGCGAGCAGCCTTCAGCAGGTATGGCAACCCCTTCTGCTGAGTGATGCGGCCAACGAAAACTACGCTGCGTGCATCCGGGTTGATGCCGAGTGAACGAACCAAGTCAGGATTGCTCGCAGACTGAAAAGCCGAGAGGTCGATGCCGTTGTGCACAACCGAAACTTTGGCTGGGTCGATCTGCGGGTAGGCACGCAGAATGTCTGCTCGCATGCCTGCACTCACCGCGATGATGCCGGTTGCATCCTCGTATGCGGTGCGCTCAATCCACGACGAAAGTCGGTAGCCGCCGCCGAGCTGCTGCTCTTTCCAGGGGCGAAGTGGTTCAAGGCTGTGTGCGGTGATCAGGTGAGGAATGCCGTGGAGCTTGCCGGCAACCTGGCCGGCGAAATTGGCATACCAGGTGTGCGAATGAACCAGGTCGCTGCCGGCGATGTCTTCGACCATGTTGAGGTCGGTGGCCAAGGTCTGAACGGCCGGGTTGGCGGCGTCGAAGCCAGCGTCGTGGCGGTATGAAAATGTATCGGTTTCATCACGAACCTCACCGAAACAGCGAACCTTCACATCGATGTGTGAACGCAATACCCTCACCAATTCAGCGACATGCACGCCCGCACCGCCATAGATAAAGGGCGGATACTCCTTGGTGATGAGGTCGATTCGCATGTCGTAATGCTACCCACCTGTTCGCTGAGGGGAATAACATTCCTTTATGGGAGCACCTCGTATTTTCGGAATGGTCCTCGCCGGTGGTGAGGGCAAGCGCTTGATGCCGCTGACAGCGGATCGTGCCAAGCCAGCCGTGCCATTTGGCGGCAGCTATCGTCTAGTTGACTTTGCAATCGGCAACCTGGTCAACTCTGGTCTTCGCCGCATTGTCGTGCTCACCCAATACAAGTCGCACTCACTCGACCGCCACATTTCGCAAACCTGGCGCATGTCTCCCCTGCTTGGTTCATACATCGCATCGGTTCCTGCGCAGCAGCGACTCGGCAAGCGGTGGTTCTCGGGCAGCGCAGACGCAATTTTGCAGAGCATGAACCTTCTCGGTGATGAAAAGCCAGACATCGTGGTTATCGTCGGTGCCGACCACGTCTATCGCATGGACTTCGATCAGATGATCAAGGCGCACATCGAGAGCGGTCGCGGCGTAACCGTTGCCGCGATTCGTCAGCCGCTTCACCTAGCCACCCAGTTCGGTGTCATCGAGGTCGACGACAACGACCCAACCAAAATTGCTGCATTCCGCGAGAAACCAAAAGACCCGAAGCCGCTGGTCGATGCTCCCAATGAGGCACTCGTATCAATGGGTAACTACGTTTTCTCGGCGCAGGCGCTGATTGAGGCAATCGAGCACGACGGCACACTCGAAGACTCGTCGCACGACATGGGTGGCGACATCATTCCTGACATGGTCTCGCGCGACGATGCCAGCGCTTACGACTTCACCTACAACGAGATTCCTGGCTCGACAGAGCGTGACCACTCATACTGGCGCGATGTCGGAACCATCGATTCTTATTACGACGCGCACATGGACCTCATCTCGGTGATGCCGGTGTTCAACCTCTACAACAGCGACTGGCCGATTTATACCCAGCAGGTGAACTTGCCTCCGGCAAAGTTCGTTCATGACGCTGAGGGCAACCAGGGCCGCACTACCGACTCGATTGTTTCGCTAGGAACCGTGATTTCGGGCGGCATTGTCGAGCGCAGCGTGATTTCACCCAATGTTCGCGTGCACTCGAGGGCTCTGGTCACCGACTCTGTACTCTTGGATGGCGTCCTGATTGGGCGTGACTGCACTGTTCGCAAGGCCATCCTCGATAAGAGCGTTGTCGTTGCCGACGGTGCGTCTATTGGTGTTGATCGGGAACGCGACCTAGCTCGCGGCTTTACGGTCACCGACTCCGGCATCACCGTGGTCGCGAAAGGCGTATTAGTAACACCGTGACAAAACTCCTAGTCGTCTTTGACGTTGACTCGACGCTCATCCAAGACGAAGTAATTGAACTATTGGCCGATGTTGCCGGCCGCCGTGCCGAAGTTGCAGCGATCACAGAGCGTGCAATGGCAGGCGAACTCGACTTTGCCGCCAGTCTCATTGAGCGCGTGGCTACCCTTGCGGGTCTGCCCGAGTCGGTTTTCAAGGATGTCTTCGACCGCATCACCGTAACCCCCGGTGCCAAGCAACTCATCGATGCCGTGCACGCGCGCGGTGGTCGTGTTGGTGCCGTGAGCGGTGGTTTTAGTCAGGTTCTCGAACCGCTGAGTGAAAAGCTCGCGCTCGATTTTGCCAGGGCAAATCTGCTCGAGGTTGTTGACGGGGCGCTCAGTGGCAAGGTGCTCGGCAAAATCATCGACCGCACAGAGAAGAAAAACGCGCTGCTCGAGTGGGCAAACTTTTCAGATATCGCGCTTCAACAGACAGTTGCGGTTGGCGACGGAGCAAACGATCTCGAAATGATGCAGGTTGCCGGGCTTTCTGTTGCCTTCAACGCAAAGCCGATTGTTCGCGACAACGCGAACATCGTGGTTGCAAAGCAAGACCTCAGCGAACTGATTTCGCTTCTCGGGCTTTAGTTAGCCTTCGCCGCCAAAGTCAGTGGTGTCTCCGACGATTCGGGTGTTGTCTGCAGGCACAGGCTCAACAGCAGCAAGTGCAATCTCGGCTGCGAACTCTGAAACGTTGTAGAGCTTTCCGGCACCCTCGCGACGAGCCTCGATGGCTCCAGGGTTCGCGCGCTCGAGCAAGGTTGCGGTGATTGTTCCCTCGATCATGTCGCATGAGACAACCACGAAGCCAATCGAACGCTCAGCCAAAGTTGGAATCATGTCGCGGAGTGCGTCTTCGCCAGCG